>JBQCJS010000149.1:0-5961 GCA_051952485.1 Thermomicrobiales bacterium
CGGCGTGATCGGTGGCGTGGGGAGATCGTGGCGTTCCTCGAAACGACCGACATGCTGGATCTTTACGGCCTGATCGTCATGCAGATCGTGGCGAGCCGGGACGGGGACCTGATCGCGGTCCTGCGGCAGTTGGAGCGGACGGAACCGGTGCGGCGGAAGGCGGAACTGCTGCACCTGGCCCTGCAGCACGCCTGATTGGGCGTTCCGGCGCATCGCGTGAGCCGCAGACGACCAATGTCCGCCCGGCACCATTCCCTTTCTTCGTCGATGCGGCCCTCGCAGTGGTTGCTGCGGGCGCTGGCCGCCTGACGTCTCATGTAAACGGCCTTCCGGGGCGAGACACTTCCAGGCAACACACGGCGGCCACAAGGGCCGCATCGACGAGGGTGCAGCGATCCGCAAAGCAGGCTGTCGGCGGACGCTGTCACGGAATCTGCCGGACGCACCCGCCCTGCCCGCCGTGTTGCGGGGCGAATCGGGCTATCGTATCCTGAGATCCTGCCAGACGAGGCAACCGGACATGCTGCCCTTCCCGGTCCGTTAGCGGGCGCTGAGAAGTGAGTTCCCCATGCCGCAGCGCGTGCGCCGGGCGGTTTCCCCGCCGCTGGCTACCCCGTCCGTGACCTCCCCGGACCTTCCCCCTTCCCGCAACGCCGAGACCTCCATGCGATCCGGAGCGCATCGGGCCGGGTTCGCCGAACTCCTGCGGGAGCCGAACCTGCGACGGCTCTGGGTCTCCCAGCTCTGTTCCAGCGCGGGCGAATCGCTCGCCCAGATCGCGATGCCGCTCTTCGTGTTCAGCCTCACCGGTTCGGCGCGGATGGTCGGGTTCATGGCGCTGGTGCTGATCCTGCCGCGCGTGGTGCTCTCCCCGATCACCGGCCTGCTTGCGGACCGGCTGGATCGGCGCAACCTGATGATGAGCGCCGATGCCATGCGCCTGGTGCTCGTCCTGCTCGTGCCCTTCTCGACCGCGATCTGGCAACTGGCCATCCTCGCGGTCCTGATCGCGGTGGGCAATGCCGTCGGGCGGCCGGCGGAACTGGCCGCCGTGCCATCGGTCGCCGGCAAGGAGCGGCTGGTCGCGGCGCTCTCCCTGGTGCAGGTCTCCAACGGCGTGATCCGGATCGCGATTCCGGCAGCGGGCGCGGGGATCGTCGCGGCGCTGGGACCGGGACCGGTCTTCTGGGTGCAGGCCGTGTGTTTCGTGGGATCGTTGCTCGCCCTGCGGAAGCTCGTGATCCCGCGGCTCTCGGCGGTCGATGCCGACGACCACCGGCCGTTCGGGACGGAGGGGGTCCTGCAGGCGGCGAAGGCGGAGATGTGGGCGGGCATCCACGCGGTGCGGCGGGTGCCGATCGTGCGCGGGGTGACGACCTCCGAATCGCTGTTCCAGATCGCGGCGGCCGCGATGACGGTGGCCGGCGTGGTCTACACGCAGGAGACGCTGCACCTCGGGGATCGCGCGGACTCCGCTTTCGTGCTGATGACGACCTTCATGGCGGCGGGTGCGGTGACGGGGGCGTTGATGGCGCACCGGGTGGAGGCGAGGATCGGGCGACCGATCATGCTGGCGTTGGGCTACCTGGGACCGTTCTTCCTGATTTCGGCGGCGTTCAGCCCGGCGATGCCGGTGATCTACGCGGCGTGGTTCTGCTTCGGCATCCTCGATGCGATGGCGGTGATCTCCTTCCAGGCCTACCTGGCGGAGGCGGTGCCGGAGCAGGAGCGGGGCCGGGTCTACGCGGCGTGGGGGGCGATCGTGTCGCTGGCGGCGGCGGTGGCCTTCTACGGGATGGGCCTGCTGGTGCCGGTGGTGGGCGCCCCGGCGGCCTTCGCGATGGCGGGCCTGACGGTGGGGATCGGCGGCCCGCTCTCGCTGTGGCTGACCGGCGCGATCCGCTCGGTGCGAAACCACCATCACCAGCCTGGGGTGAGTACTGACGCCGTGGGTCATTGAGCGATCGCCAGGATGGTCGGCTAGATGGAAGAAGCGGGAGGACACGATGCCGGAGAAGCCGAACGTCTGGGTGCGTAAGGAACTGCCGTGGCTGAAATCGGGACCGCTCTGGCGCGTCCATGAGAACGCCCTGCCCGAGCTGGATGCCATGCTGGAGCGGCACGGCTACATCAGGATCGAGCTGGACGGGCGGCGGATGACCTCCCGCCGGGCGGCGCACGCGGTCCTCGGGGAGGCGTTCGGCTTCCCGGACTGGTACGGATCGAACTGGGATGCCTTCCACGACTGCTTCTATGGTTTCGCGTCGGAGCATGAAGGGAAGCGTGTGGCGGTGCTCTGGTGCCACCTCGACGCGGCGGCGGATGCAGCCCCGGCGACGGTGGCCGAGGTGGGATGGGCCTTGCTCGAATGCGCGACCGGGCATTGGCCGACGCCCGATCCGGTGCCCCCGACCACGATGCAGCTCGATCTCTTCGCGATCGGGACCGGCGATGACTTCGACCGGCCCGCGCCCGGCGGGGACGAAGGGGCCTGACGCCTGCGGATCGACCGATGGATGTTCCTGCGCGATGATGGCCCGGCAATCCACCGCGAATCAGCCTGGAGGGCTCCATGAAGATCACAGCAGTGGAAGTCTCGTTCACCTCGGAGCCGAAGGCGCGTCCGATTCGCGATGCCCTGCAGGTGCTCGATCGCAACGGCAATTGCCACGTCACGATCCGCACGGATGAGGGCATTTCCGGGGAGAGCGATACCTATTTCGGGCGTGTCCCGGCCTCGCCATCGCTGCTGGCCGCGCTGATCCGGGAGGAACTGGCGCCGGAGCTCGTGGGCGAGGACCCGTTCCTGATCCGCGCGATCCGCAGCCGCCTGGTCGCCTTGACGGACTACCACGGCACGGCGGGTTACGCGACCTTCGGGATCGCGGCGATTGACCTCGCGCTGTGGGACCTGATGGGGAAGGCGCTGGTCCAACCCGTCTGGCGGTTGCTCGGGGCGGGGCGGACGGCGGTGCCGGCCTATGCGATGGTCGGCTGGCTGGAACTGGACCTCGACGGCCTGCGCGACGTGGGCGAACGCGCGATGGCGCAGGGGTTTCGCGGGGTGAAGATGAAGGTGGGGTGTCCGACGCTGGCGGAGGATGTCGCCCGCATCGGTGCGGTTCGGGCGGCGATCGGGCCGGATGCGGCGCTGATGGTCGATGCGAACCAGGTCTTCACGCCGCAGGAGGCCGTGCGGCGGGGGCTGGTCTACCAGGAGATGGGGTGCGCGTGGTTCGAGGAGCCGGTGCGGGCCGACGACATCCCGGGGCACGTCCTGCTGCGGGAGAAGCTGCACATGCCCATCGCGACGGGCGAGAACCGGTATGGCATCGCGCAGTTTCGCGACCTCTTCACTGCGGGGGCGGTGGGGATCGTGCAGCCGGACCTGCGGCGGGCGGGCGGCCTGACGGAGTGCCTGGAGATCGGGCTGATGGCGCATGGGATGGGTATCCCCTACGCCTCGCACGGGGGAGGGCCGCACCTGCACCTGCTGGCGGCGTTGCCGAACACCATCTTCATGGAAAGCGGGCTGATCCCGGAGGGATCGCCGATGCGGCTGGTGGACGGGTGTTACCCGCTGCCGGAGGAACCGGGGTTGAGCGGGGCGCATTGAGCCGGGAACCGGTCGTTCGGCCAGTGCGTTGTCGTGTGGGACCGACGGTGATGCGATGCGATGTGTGATGAAGGATGGTGGGGGATGGCAGGACCGGTATTCCTGATCGGTGGCGGCTGGACGGCCGAGGCGTTCCCGGAGACGTGGGGCCGCTTCGTCCCGGCGGTGAACGCCATCGGTGGCGGCCGGATCGTCTGCGTGCTGCTGGACATGGACGATCTCGACGACCGGACGGCGTACGCCGGGCGGCTGACCGATGCGCTGGCCTCGGCGGGGGCGGGTGATGGCGTCTCCGCCGTCTTCGTGACGCCGGAGCGCCCGTTGCAGCCGGGCGACCTGGCGGGCGCCGCCGGGATCGCGGTCGGGGGCGGCCTGACACCGGACTATCAGCAGGCGATCGTGCCTTCGGCGGGTGAGGCCATTGCCGAACTGGTCGCCTCGGGGGTGCCCTACGCCGGATTCTCGGCGGGATCGGCCATCGCGGCGGAGGCGGGAATCGTCGGCGGTTGGAAGCTGCCTCTCCCGGCCGGCGCATCGGGTCGCGAGGTGCCGATCTGCGCCGAGGACGTAAGCGAGGACGAGGAGTTCCTGGCGGTGCGGCCGGGGATCGGGCTGGTGCCGTTCGCGGTGGATGTCCACGCCGCGCAGTGGGGAACCTTGGCGCGGCTGATCCACGCGGTGCGGGCCGGCGCCGTCGCCGCGGGCTGGGCGATCGACGAGGACACGGCGCTGGAGGTTTCCTGCGGGGAGGTTGCGGCGGTGCACGGGCTGGGGAGTGCCTATCACGTCACGCCGGACGATGGCGATGGTGTCCGTGTCGCGGTGCGGACGGCTGGCCCGCACTCGTAGCGGTTCAGCTTGTCTGAACCATCGACCGGGCTACCAGGTCGATATCCGAAGCTATGTCACCACACAACGAAGCCGGGCGGGATGGAACTCCTGCCCGGCTTCGATCTGCGATGGCATGCGTTTGCACAAAGGACGCCACGCGGCTATCGGCGAAACGCGGTCCTCGTCGCCTCTGCGGTTGCGTGGAGATACTCGGGGTCGACAAAGGCCAGCGCGTCTTCGTCTTTCCCTTCCAGGATATTGCGCCGGATGATGAAGGCCGCCAGGGACAGCGGCCTGATGGACATCACGCCCTCGAAGCGATCGAGTTCCTCATCGGTCAACTCGATGTGCTGGCGGTACCCGTTCACTGCCGCGTCGATCAAGGCGGGGTCCCGCCAGGTACCCCACATCAGCCAGGCAAAGTCGGCGAGCCGCGGCCCGCGACCAGCCGACGTCCAGTTGATCCCGATCGGCCCGTGGTCGGTCAGCAGCGCATGATCGGGACTGTGGAGCAGGTTGCCATGGATCAACGCCTCCGGCAGCCCTTCCCCGTCGTCGGCGGAGAGAACCAGGTCGCGCAGATACTCGAACCGCTCGCGCCCGGATGCCGGGACCTTCGTAGCGACCGCGTCGAGGAACGCGAGGGCTGCCATCAAATCCTGGCGGGGACTTCCCTCATGGGCGGGGTCCTCGCCGCTGGCCCCGCCGGGACGGCTCACGGACTCATCGAGCGGCAGCGTATGGAGTCGCCCAAGCAGGTCGCCCATCATCCCGAGCTTTGTGGCAACATCCGGGAATGGCGTGCTTTCGACGAACCGGGTGACGAGCACCGTGCTTCCGCCGAAGTCCGACACCGCGTCATCGACGGCAAGGCGCTCCGCGGGAAAGTCGTGCCGCTCCAGGAACCGGAGGATCGCGGCGTCACCCTCGACGCCAGACTTCGGGCGTGCGGGGGGAAACGCGCGTCCGATCCACGGGGCGCCGTTGGCCCGGTCGATCCGGAAGAGATAGGTCTTGTGGCTGCTGACCCTGGTGGCCGCCACGGCGTCGATGCGGTAGTGATCCCGGATATGCGCGAGCAGGTGCTCGGCGGAAGGCTCGTGGATCATCCGGTCGTCGAGGCCCTCGAGATCGGTCAGCGCCTCGGTGTAGCGTCGCCCGGTTGCCTCGGCGTGACGCCGGACAGCCTTCTTGAACCTGCCGTGCTTGGTCATGGACAAGCCTCCTCGGAACACCTTCGTCCCCCAGCGACGCGGTGTTGGAAGATGGCCTGCAATGGCAATGACCGGGAGGGCAGTTTCCCCTTCGCCATTGGAACCCCAGCTGGGGCGGATGCTCCATGGCTCGGCGACTGGTCGGCGCCGGTGCGCCCATCCTGGCGTCCATTCGCCACCATGTCAACCGATCCATGGAGCCGATCCCCGCGCCCGATGGGCCAGACGAGCTGGCCCGCTACGGAGCGAAGGGGACTATCCCGGCATCGCGTCCCAGCCGATGCCGGGGACTTCCGGCGG
>JBQCJS010000150.1:0-7167 GCA_051952485.1 Thermomicrobiales bacterium
GGATCTTCGAGGTGTCTGGTCGCTATCCGAACAATCCGCTGATCGCATCACCCAGCAGCTTGACGCCGATGATGAGGCAGAGCACGCTCATGATTGCCGTGTTGTTGTGGGCCATCCAGTCCTTCAGGCCGTTCAGCTTCGCGTTCGCCTTGTCTCCCAGGGCGAAGTAGATGACGACCGGCGCGGCGACCCCGATGCTCGCGATGACAGTGAAGACCGCCCACGAGACGGCCTGCTCGCCACCGGAGACGCCCGTGAGGGCAATCGCCGTGGCGCCGCCGATGATGAAGACGAGATTCTTCGGGTTGAGGGCGCTGAGGACGACGGCCAATCCCGCTGCCTTCACGGCCGTGATGCCATTGAGCATGCCCATCCATTTCGGCATCGCCACGTCCTCGCCGGGCGCGGGCCGGGCTTTCCACTCCTTGATGGCCACCAGCACCAGCAGGACGGCCAGCACCAGCTTGAGCCAGCTGACCCAGGTGGCAGGGTCATCGGTGTCGCCCGTATCCGACGGATGCGCCACCGCGAGCACAATCGCTCCGGCGATGGCGATGCCGGCGAGCCAGCCGCCAAGGAACGCCAGGCCGTTGGTCTTCGCCTGCGGCGTGATCAGCATCAGGACGATCGCCACGATGGGCATCGGGCTGAGGGCCACCCCGAATGCAAACGGAAGCATGTCCCCGATTGCCTGTCCCATCGCCTCCCTCCCTTCATGGTGCCTTGTGAGCTCACCGCCTCAGCAGGGCGGTGCGGCGTCGGGTGCGGCGGCGCGTCCTGCGGCGGACACCGGCCACTGAGATCGGCGTGAGCGGCCGCCCGAACGTGTCGATGAAGAGGCTGCAGCCGCCGGTGCGGTCCGGGAGCGCCCCTTCGAGCAGGGTGATGCCATAGCTGAGATCGACGCCATCCAGCACCGGGTCACGCAGTTCCACGACGACATCCTCGGGCGAGCGTTCCCCATCGCCCAGGAACGAGAGCACGGCATTGGGTGGGTTGCTGGCAAAGCTGTCGTCGCCTTCCGCCCAGATCCCGACGAACTCGGGGGTGCCGATATGCCCGGTCAGCCGTTGCGGGCGGTCGCTGAAGAAGAGCGTCGCCGGTCCGACGGCCCGCAGGACGATCCTGTCTCCGACCTGTTCGGCAGACTGCGCCGTCTGCACGAAGAGCGCTTCGATGTCTTCCAGCTGCTGGACGAGATCTGCGTCGGTCATGTGGGTCTCCAGGCGGATCCAGAGGGGACTTCGGTCCCCTCTGGATCCGTGATGTTCGTCGTCAGTCTCGGGCCATCACAGCCGCCAATTGCGCTTCGGCGTCGATATAGGTCTCTGGCGAGACATCGAAGACGACCTGGATGATCTCGCCACCGGTGAACGGGAACGTCGGCTTGTATTGCGTGCTGACTGCATCGCCGCCGTCGTACCCAATGCAGAGCCCCTCGCCGCAGAGCGAGAACTGCATCGCCGTGACGCGCATCGGTCCTTCCGCGACCTCCTGCTCATCGATGTACAGTCGTGTCGTGCCATTGGGCTGATGGTCTTCGTCGACGAACTCCCGGGTAAAGTCAAGGCCAAGGATGTGTCGTCCAGGTTCAGGCACGTCGACGGACCACGTTTGCTCCTCACCGACCCCAAGGAAGTTATACACGTAGGTCAGCTTGCCCCCGTTGATGAAGAGGGCATGGCCACCGAAGCGGGATCCTTGGGCGAAAATCACGCCTTGGGAATCCGCCGTCAGATCGACTTCCGCCAGGATGCGCCAAGAGCCGACGTGGGTGTTGGCAGCTGAGTGCTCAGGCACTTCGAGGGTGCCAGGATAGTAGGTGTACTTGCCGGTCTTCGGCACGGCCACGTGGTACTGGCGTGAAAAGAACTCGATCACGCCCTCGCCAGACATCGGGTAGCTGTTGAGTGGCAGGACATTGTACTTGCCCGCTTCTGCGTACCAAACCCCTTTGAGTTCCTCAACCTTGTTGGGGAACTTGTCTGCGACATCATGCGCCTCCGAACGGTCCTCGTCGGTGTGGAAAAGCTGCCACCGGTCCTGTTCGAATCCACCACCCCCGCTCATCGGACCGTGCTCGGTGACGGCTTTCCAGCCGTCGTGCCAGATACCACGAGCTCCTAACATCTCGTAGTACTGGGTGACCTTCTGCGTCGGTGCGTCGGTGTCGTCGAACGAATACCTCATCGAGACTCCAGGGAGCGGGGTCTGCTGGGCATTGTTCACGAACCGTGGCATCTCGACGCCGCAGCAGTCGAGGATGGTCGGCACGATGTCGGTGCAGTGGTGGTACTGGTGGCGCACCTCGCCCTTCGCCTGGATGCCTTTCGGCCAGTGAATCACGAGCGGGTCGCAGACGCCGCCCTGATAGGTGTAGCGCTTGAACATCCGGTACGGGGTCGAGAAGGCCACGGCCCACCCGGTTGGGTAGTGGTTGTAGGTTTCCGGGCTGCCGAGCTTGTCCTTGAGTGGGAGGTTGTCCTCAATCCTGTCCGGAAAGGTATTGAAGATCTTGTTCTCGTTGACCGAGCCGTTGGGCGAACCTTCGCCCGAGGCGCCGTTGTCGGCGCAATAGAAGATGATCGTGTTGTCGAGCTGGCCAGACTGTTCGAGGTAGTCCACGATCCGGCCGACTTGGGCATCGGTGTACTCGCTAAAGCCGGCGTAGACCTCGGCCATCCGGCAGAACAGCGCCTTTTCCTCGTCGTCGAGGGTGTCCCACGGTCGGACCGCATCGCCAGAGCTGAAGGTTCCCTCCGGCATGGGATTGATCGGCGTCAACTCGGTCCCTTCGGGCAGGATGCCGCGCTCGATCATGCGGGGGAGGACCCACTCGCGATACGCCTCGTAGCCATCGTCGAACTTGCCCTTGTACTTGTCGATGTAGTCCTGAGGGCAATGGTGCGGCGCATGGTTGGCACCCGGACAGAACCAGAGGTACCAGGGCTTGTCCGGCTCCGACTGTTTGGCGTCTCGAATGAACGAGAGCGCCTTGTCGGCGAGGTCCTTCGAGAGGTGGTACCCCTCTTCCGGAAGGTACGGTTGGTCGATGTAGTGGTTGTCCTCGGCGAGGTCGGGATACCAGTTGTTGGTTTCGCCGCCGATGAAGCCGTAGAAGCGGTCGTAGCCCAAGCCAAGGGGCCAGTTTTTCTTCGACGCCCCCATCGACCACTCATCAACCGGCACGTTATGGTTCTTGCCGACCCAGAAAGTACTCCAACCGGCATCGCGGAGGACAGTCGCCATCGACGCGTTCTCTGGCGGAATGTGCGAGCTGTAGCCTGGGAACCCGAGGGCGGTTTCTGAGATCGAGGCAAACCCATTCTGGTGGTGGTTGCGGCCAGTGAGGAAGGTCGAGCGAGTGGGCGAGCAGAGTGCCGTGGTGTGCCACTGGGTGTAGGTCAGGCCATTGGCGGCCAACCTGTCCATCGTTGGCATCTCGATGCGGCCGCCGTAGGGGGACCAGGCCGCCTGCCCCGTGTCGTCGTAAAGCACGACGAGGACATTGGGTGAGCCCTCAGGCGCCCGGTCTGCAAGAAACGCATCCCAGTCTTCGGTGGATTCCTTCAAGTCGAGATTGATAGTTCCGCGAAATTGTCGAGGCATCGTCTTCCCTCCGTACGAGCCATCATGCTGGCGACGGATACGCTCTCGCCGACGCGCTCGATGGCCTCTGCCCCCACGATAGCGGCCAGGGCGCGTTGGACCCTGCACCTCCAGGGCGCAACAAAGGCGGAGAAGCGGGGCAAGGAGACCATGCGCCAACGCCATCAGGCGGGCGAGGTGGACGTCGTGTCGATTTCGACACCCGGGCGCATCCGCTCGATTTCACGTAGTTCGACAGAGTGTGGTGAAGCCTGGCTCGACGGATTGCAGCCGGCCAGAACGCCGGCTGGCGGCCCCCCCTGTGCCCGGTCATGCCACTTTTGGCCATTGGTAACTATCTTGCGGATGTTCGGAACGAGCGATAGTATAGGGTATAGGCGGCGCAATCCACGAAGCATTCCGGCCATTGCATGGATATCGTGCATGGTTTTCGGTGAATGCGACGAATCCCGCTACTGTTCTTCCTTCCCCTCTCCAATCCCACCAACCACCCGCAGGCAAGGCCGAGCTGCTCTCCGGCAGTGGAGCTCAGAGACGGAACCGAACCCGTTCGCACTCTCGGAGGAGCGCTGCCATGGAGAGCCGCTTACCCTCGTCCGATCACCCGGACCCCGCTTCCGGATCGCACCTCACGGCGCTCCGATTCGATCCCCAGCGTCATCCCCGCGAGGCGACGCCTCGCGCCAAGTTCCTGCTGCCCCGCCCCGGCGTGTGGACCCTGCACCGGGAGCGGTTGTTTGCCCTGCTCGACCGGACTCTGGACGTCCCACTGACGACGGTCGTCGCACCCGCCGGATACGGGAAGACCACGCTGGTCGTCGACTGGCTCGCAGCTCGCTCGGGTCACGCGGCCTGGTGTTCGCTGGATGCCCAGGATCTGGACCTCCGTACATTCATGGAGGATTTCCTGGAGGCGCTGCGGCCCTTCAGTCCCGGCGGGGTGGACGAGGCCCTCTCGACGCTGGCGCGCGGAGCGGTTCCCGATCCCTGGGAGCTGGTTTCGCTCGTCGGCGGCGTGTTCGAGGCGGTGGACGACGATGTCACGGTGGTGATCGAGGACTATCACGTTGCCAACACGGAAGCGGTCGGGAATTTTCTCGTGGCCCTGCTCGCCTATCCGCTTCCCCACCTGCACCTGGTGCTGACCAGCCGATCGGAGATAGCCCTGCCCATCTCGCTGCTGCGCGCGCGCGGCTACCTGAACGAGATCGGCATGGACGATCTCCGCTTCACCTCGGCAGAAGTGAGTGGGTTCTTCGAGATTGTCGGGGTTACCGATCTGGATTCAGCGCTCGAGAGCGAGCTGGCGGAGCTTACCGAAGGATGGATCGCCTATCTCCACCTCATCGCCCTCGCTTACAAGCGGGAAGGGGTCATCCGCGAACCAGCCCGCGCCGGAGCCTCGATCTCCGCGCTGGAGTTCCTCGCCGATGAGGTCCTGCAGACGCTCGACCCGTCCCTGCGCGAGTTTCTCCTTCACGTCGCCGTTCCGCTCAAGATCTCCCCGAGCCTGGCCACGGCGCTCTACCCCGAAATCGGGGACGACGCGAGCGCGCTCTCGCTGCTCGAACAGGCGAGGACAAGTGGACTCTTCCTCACCCGGCTCGACTCCCGGCAGGGGTGGTACCAGTTCCATCATCTGTTCCGGGAACTTCTCCTGGCATCGCTGGAACGGTCCAGGGATGCGATCGAGATCAGGCAGCTGCACCAACGCGCCGCGCAGTGGTTCAACGAGCGTGGGCTGATCCGGCATGGCATCGTCCATCTCCTGGAGATCGGGGAGACCGACGCCGCAACGGACCTCGTCATCGCCAATACGCAGGAGGCCATCGTCGAGGAGCGGTGGTCGGAACTGAAGGACTGGATGGCGGCGCTGCCCCTGTCCGCCCAGAACTCCAGCGTCGAATTGCTGCTCGGGCGGGCGTGGGTGGCCCAGATCCAGGGGAAGTATGAACTCATCCCCCTGTGCATCGATCGCATCCAGCAGGCGCAGGTACGTCACCCCACCGCGCTGCTTTCGGAACCGGCGCTCCATGCCGAGATCGATCTGCTCCGCTTCTTTGCTCCAGGCACCGCGATGGGTCCCGACGACGCAAGCACCGTCGCTGCGACGGCCATGGATCGTCTCTCGGGTTCCGATCGCTACGCCGAACTCGTCGCGGTGATGATGGTTGCCCTGACGACCGGACCGAACGATCCGACCGGTGCCAGGCGTCTGGTCGGGCAATACATCGCCGAGAGCGAGCTGCGCAGCGACCCGTTCGCGTTGCACCGGGTGCTTTGGGGACGTGCTGCCCAGGTCGCACTGAGTCGTCACGCGGGGAACGTGTATCACTACCTGGCGGCGGCCGAGATGCTGCGTCGGATGGCGGAAGCCCAAGGGTCGCGACGGCTTCTCGGACAAGGCGAATCGCTGGTCGGGAACGCGTTGTATGAGCTGAATCGCCTCGATGAGGCCATCGCGCATTACCAGGCAGCGATCCGCATTCCGACGCTCGGCATCCTTTTCTATCTGATGGCCACGACCATGCTGGCGCGGGCGTATGACGCCAGCGGCCGGTACGATGAGGCCTCGGAACTGCTCGAACAGGTGCACGACCGGTTCATGGACGGTGAGCTCACCGCCATGGTTCCGATGATCCGCCACGTCATGAATAGCCGCTCCGTCCCCCGGAGCGGCTCCTCCGCGAGAGTCCTGGCCAACAGCGTTCCCAGCACATTCACGTTGTGGGTCTCACGCGAGGTGCAGCCCCGGTATCTGCACGAGTTCTGGACCCTGGTCGAAGATCGTCCTGCCGATTGGACCGCGAAGGCACTGAAGGAGCTGGACATCCACCAGGCTCATGCCGAGTCCATGCACGCTCCCTCCTATGCGCTGGCCATCCAGGTCCTGCGGTCGCTGGTCCTGTGGCTCGATGGGCAGACCAGGCAAGCGGAAATCATGCTCGACGATGCCATGGAATCGGCCGAGAGCGGAGGATATGTCCGCACCATCGCCGATCTTGGCCCGCGCGTCCAAAGCATGATCGAGTGGTATGCGGCGCTCGGAAAGCAGGGAGTCCAGCTCGATCGCATCCGGGCGGCATTCGCCGGAGGGGCGATGGACACGCCGGCTCCCGACTCGACGCCGAGGTCCGTCCCTCCGCGCTTCCCGGACCATGCCATCATCGAGGATCTCTCCAACAGGGAGTACGATGTCCTGCTCGGATTGCAGCGACGACTGAGCAACAAGGAAATCGCCGAAGAACTCTCGATCTCCCATGTGACCGTGAAGAGTCACACCAGGGGCCTCTATTCGAAGCTGGGCGTGAATAGTCGTCGCCAGGCGATCACGCGCGCGGTCCTGCTCGGGATCATCCCGGAGCGGGAGTAGCAGCAGACGGGGCCCCGGCCGGCTCCGCCCAATCTCCACCACATTGGACGATGTGCAACGGGCTGGCTCATCCAACACTGGATGGACCGGCCCGTCGATCATCGTGCAGCACGTCAGGGGAGGAAGGCGAGAACGAGTCTTGGCACGTGATGGTGATTGGAACTTGGCGCCTGCGACGACGCGAA
>JBQCJS010000151.1:0-27079 GCA_051952485.1 Thermomicrobiales bacterium
GGGTGCAACGTTTCGGGCTCATGGGAATAGCCGAGCCGCGAAGAATCCCGATGAGGAAGTGTATCGCGAACGGGCCGCACCCCTGCAGGGATGCGGCCCGTCGTGCTGTGCCGAGACGTCGGGGATCAGTCCCCGGCCTTCGCGAGCTGGGGCAGGGATTGCTCGGAGACGAGGGTGCTGCAGACGGGGCACTTCAACTGGCCGTTGCGTCCGACCTCCATCATCCACGGCGAATCCCCGTTCGGGCACGGATGTTCCACCGGCTTGTTCCAGGAAACGAAATCGCACTCCGGGTAGCGCTCGCACCCGTAGAACTTCCGCCCCTTCTTCGAGCGGCGCTCCACGACCTCGCCCTGATGGCAGGTCGGGCACTCGACGCCGATCCGGGTCAGCAGCGGGCGTGCGTTCCGGCAGTCCGGGAACCCACTGCAGGCCAGGAACTTGCCGAAGCGCCCCAGCTTGATCACCATCGGGCGGCCGCACAGCTCGCAGACCTCATCGGTCGGCTCGTCCTTGATCTGGACGCGCTCCATGGTCTGTTCGGCATTCTTGAGCGTCGCGGCGAACGGCCCGTGGAACTCCTGCAGAGTCGGCACCCACTTCCGCTCCCCGGAGGCGATGTCGTCCAGCTCGTTCTCCAGCTGGGAGGTGAAGCTGACATCGAAGAGATCCGGGAAGTGCTCCACCAGCAGGTCGTTGACCACGAACCCGAGCTCGGTCGGGATCAGCTTCCGCTCCTCGACGGCCACGTAGCTCCGGGCCTGGAGGGTCGCGACCGTGGAGGGGTAGGTGCTCGGCCGGCCGATCCCCTGCTCCTCCAGCGCCTTCACGAGGGTCGCCTGGGTGTAGCGCGGCGGCGGCTGCGTGAAGTGCTGCTCCGGCAGGAGCTTCAGCAGGTTCAGCGGGTCGCCCACCGCGACGTCCGGCAGGGCGCCAGCATCGAGCTCGTCCGTCTCGCCCTCGTCGCGGCCCTGCTGGTAGACGGCCATCCACCCCTGGAACTTCACGATGGAGCCGTTCGCCCGGAAGAGATAGGGCTTCTCGCCCGCCTCGACCGCGGCGGCGGGACCTGCCGCGACATCGACCCGCGTGTTGTCGAGCAGGGCATCCGCCATCTGGCTCGCCATGAAGCGCTGCCAGATCAGCTGGTACAGCCGGAACTGCGGCGCGCTGAGGAGCGACTTCACCGATTCCGGGGTCCGCGCGGGGCTGGTCGGGCGGATCGCCTCGTGGGCTTCCTGTGCACCCTTCGACTTCTTCGTGTAGACCGGCGGGCGGGCCGGGACGAACTCATCACCGAAGCGGCCCGCGATCACGCTGCGGGCGGCCTGCTGCGCGCTCACCGCCACGTTCGTGGAGTCGGTGCGCATGTAGGTGATGAGGCCCTGCACGCCCTCGGCGCCAAGGTCGATGCCCTCGTAGAGCTCCTGCGCCATGCGCGTCGTGCGGCCAACCTGGAAGCCGAGCTTGCGCGACGCCTCTTGGAGCATGGTGCTGGTGGTGAAGGGCGGCTGCGGGCGACGGCGGCGTTCGCTGCGCACGACATCCGCGACCTTCCAGGCCGCGCCGTCCAGCGCCTTCACGATGGCGTCGGTCGCCTCCCCTGTGCCGAGCTCGGCCTTCTTGCCCGCGATCTGGTGGAGGCTGGCCCGGAACTGGTCGCGCTTGGTCGGTTCCTTGCCGGTCACCTTGGCCAGGTCGGCCTCCAGCGACCAGTATTCGACCGGAATGAACTGCTCGATCTCGCGCTCGCGCTCCACCACGATCCGGAGCGCGGCTGTCTGGACGCGCCCGGCGGAGAGACCGCGCTTGACCTTCTTCCATAGCAACGGACTGATGCTGTAGCCCACGAGGCGATCGAGGATGCGCCGCGCCTGATAGGCATCGACGAGGTCCATGTCGATATCGCGAGGATGGTCCATCGCGGAGACGACGGCCTCCGGCGTGATCTCGTGGAAGACCACCCGATGCACGGGCTTGTCCTCGGCATCCGTCGCGTGGAGCAGGTGCCAGGCGATGGCCTCGCCCTCGCGGTCGGGGTCGGTGGCGAGGTAGATCTCCTTCGCCCCGGCCACGCTGTCCTTCAGCTCCTTCACGACCTTGTTCTTGTCGCGGGGGATCAGGTATTTCGGATGGAAGTCGGCCTCGACGTCAACGCCCAGCGTGCTCTTCGGCAGGTCGCGGATATGGCCCATCGAGGCCTTAACCGTGTAGCCGGAGCCGAGGTAACGGCCGATGGAACGCGCCTTCGCCGGCGACTCGACGATCACCAGCTTGCCGCGTGGCGTCTTCGGCCTGGCCGCGGCCTTCTTCTTCGCGGCCGTTCCGGAGGAAGGTTTCCGCGTCGTCGCGCTCGTGGTGGATGTGGATGTGGATCGGGTTGCCCGGGGTTTGGATGCCTTGGGGGCTTCACTGCCCGCCTCGGCCGCCTCGTCAACGACGGCGGTGGCGGCAGTCTCCTGGAGTGCCATGAATGTCTGTTCCTGTTCGCTCGAAATGAGGGCGCGTCAGGATCGCATCCTGGCTCGCCAGTGTCCCTACAGCAGGCGGATTCGTCGTGCGGGGATCGAAAGCATAGATGGTGATCGCCCCGCCTTCCACCGTATGCAGGTGGCCATCGTCGCGATGGCCTGGTCCGGATTCCGGATCGGTGATGCGCTTGCGATGTCGTACGTGCGGTGGCCGCGCTCGGAAGCGAGGCTCGTGCAACCGCTTTTCTAAAGTAGAGAGCAACCGGCGGCGCTGTCAAGCAACCAGCCCGCGGTCCCCGAGCGTCCTGCCTCGGCGGTGCCATCCGCAGGCCCGCTTTTCGGCTATCGCCCCTTGCGGACGTAGTGCCCGACACCGACCTCCTCCACCAGTCCCTGCAGCATCAGTTGCATCAGCAACCCCGCAACCTGCGACATCGGGAGGTTCGCCGCATCGCAGATGTCATCGATGTGTCGCGGTTCCCCGGACATCACGCCAAGCACCACCCGCTCCGGCTCGCCGAGGGGTAGCGCCTGCTGCACCGCGAGTTGCTCCGGCGTCTTGCCGATCCCGAGGTCATCCAGGACATCCTGCGCCGACCGCACGAGAAAGGCGCCATTCCGGATCAGCTGGTTGCATCCGGCGCTCTTGCTTGCCCCGATCGGGCCTGGCACGGCGCAGACATCGCGCCCTTGGTCGGCGGCGAAGTCGACCGTGATGAGCGCCCCGCTCTTCTCCGGCGCTTCGGTCACCACCACACCGCGGGACATGCCGGAGATGATCCTGTTCCGGGCCGGGAAGTTGCGGGCATCCGGTTTCGTGTCGGGGAGATAGTCCGAGATCACGGCGCCCTGTTCCGCAATGCGGTCGGCCAACCGCCGATGCTCCGCCGGATAGATCTGGCGCAGGCCGCTGCCCAGCACCGCGATGGTCCGGCCACCGGCGTCCAGCGCCGCCTGGTGCGCGACCCCATCGACGCCGATGGCCATGCCGGAGACGACCGTCACCCCAGCCTGGGCGAGTCCGGTCGCGATGTCTCCGGTGACGCTGCGCCCATAGGGCGAGATCTGGCGCGTGCCGACGATGGCGACCGCATCACGATCCGCATCGAGCAGCGATCCGCGCACGAACAGCACCGGCGGCGGCAGGTGAATCTGCCGGAGCAACTCCGGATAGGTCGCGTCGTCGATGGTGACGGCCTCGATCCCATGCCGGTCGAGATCCGCCATCACTCTATTTACGTCAAGTTCCTTGCGAACGGATTCCAGCGAGGCAACCGCTCGCTCCGGAACCACGGCGCGCAGGCGACGCCCATCGGTCTTCCACGCCGCTTCGGCGGAGCCGAAGGCCTCCCGCAAACGGCCCAGCGCGAAGGGTCCGAGGTACGGCACATGCTGGAACGCGACGAGATACGCCCGCTCGGCATCGAGGACATCCTGCTCGCTCACCAGCGCTCCTGACCAACACTCACCTGGATCACGATCGCATTATCCGGAGCGAGGGCATTCCGGGACAAGACGCTTGCCCGTACAATCGCCGCATGGGCGGGTCGACCGCACGGCCAGCCACGGTTCGTATGGGACACACAGGAAGGATCGCCCCGCATGGTGAACGGAAACCCGGTCCGCGAGAAGATGGCGCGCGGCGAGGTCGTCCTCGGCTGCTTCGTGCAGACACCGACGCCCCAGATGGTGGAGGTGCTGGCCCTCACCGGTTTCGATTTCGCGCTGATCGACGCCGAGCACAGTGCGCTCCAGCCGGACACGGTCTACCCGATGATCCTGGCAGCGGAGGCGCGGGGCATCTCCCCGGTCGTGCGCGTCGGGGAGCTCGATCCCAAGGTCGTGCTCAAGTACGTCGACCTCGGGGCCGAGGGCATCATGGCGCCGCAGATCGACACCCCGGAGCAGGCCGAACTCGTGATCTCCGCCACGAAGTTCCTTCCGCGCGGCAACCGGGGACTCGCCGGTGGCCGCATCTTCGACTTCGGGATGCGGGATACGGCGTCGGCCATGGCCAGCGGGTTGTCCGATCGCGTCCTCACCATCGTGCAATTCGAGCACGTCGATACGCTGGGCCAGCTGGACGCCATCCTCGACACCCCCGATCTCGATGTCCTCTTCGTCGGCCCGAACGACCTCGCCCAGTCGCTCGGCCTGCACGGCCAGCCGGCGCACCCGGAGGTCGCGAAGGTGGCGGACGAGGTGGTGGCGCGCTGCAAGGCAAAGGGAATCAGGACGGGGACCACGTTCCTGAATGTCGCGCACGCCCAGGAGACGGTCGATCGCGGCTTCGACATGCTCGTCTGCAATTCGATGTCGATGTTCGCCAATGCGGCCCGCGCCATCGGGGACGGGGTCGCGCCGTTCCTGCGACGCCAGGCGTAGCCGCCGGGCCATCGTGCGCGTTGCACATCCCGGTGAATGCCGAACCCGGGCGCAGGCATGTTTTTGCACGGAATGACCAAAGACCGTGACACTGTTTTGTATCCGGCCGGTGTCGTCGCTGACGGTTCTGCACGGAATCGGCACATGAGTCCTGTTTTCGCCCCCCTATGAGCCGGCAGGATCATGCATGGTGGACGCGGACAGGGCATACTAGCGATGTCGCGTCACCGCCGGCCCCAATGTTCCGGCGTTGCGCACGATGGACGTTCCCCCTGCACCGCGCGGAGCGAAGGAGTCTCACTCGCGATTTGTGCAGAACTGTGGTAATGTCCTGCCCCAGAACCGCGCCATGATGCTGGTGAACCTCGGACGCGACGCAGCGTCCACAAGGGACGGGATCTTCCCTCCCTTCGATATCGGCATCCGGCGAACGCGCCAGGTGCTTCGGGATTGAACGGCTCCGGTGCGGACGCACCATCACAGCCGGCAACCAACCAGTCGGACCCCGGTCCGATCCGTGTGTCTCAGTCTGGGCGAGAGGAGCCAGGATGGCGGCAGAGCCAGCAACCACATCCACCACCAGATCCGCGCAATCGACGATCGATCGGAGCGCGCCGATTCTCGAGGTGAAGAACCTCAAGACGCAATTCTTCACCCAGGATGGCGTCGTCAAGGCCGTCGATGACGTTTCCTTCTATGTCATGCCAGGGGAAACGCTGGGTGTCGTGGGCGAGTCGGGCTCTGGCAAGAGCATCACCGGCCTCTCGATCATGCGCCTCATCCCCAGCCCGCCGGGCAAGATCGTCAACGGCGAGGTGACATTCCAGGGCAAGGACATCCTCAAGATGTCCGACGAGCAGGTCCGCGCGATCCGTGGCAACGACATCGCCATGATCTTCCAGGACCCGATGACCTCGCTCAACCCGGTCCTGACGATCAACCGCCAGATCAGCGAGTCGCTGCAGCTGCACATGGGCATGAACAAGTCCCAGGCGAAGGCGCGGGCGATCGAGCTGCTGCAGATGGTGGGGATCCCGAACGCCGCCGAGCGCGTCGACCAGTACCCCCACCAGTTCTCCGGCGGTATGCGCCAGCGCGTGATGATCGCCATGGCGCTCTCCTGCAACCCGAAGCTGCTGATCGCCGACGAGCCGACCACCGCGCTCGACGTGACGATCCAGGCCCAGATCCTCGACCTGATGCGCAATCTCCAGACGGAGACGGGCACCGGCGTCATCATGATCACCCACTCGATGGGTGTCGTCGCCGGCATGGCCGACCGCGTGCAGGTGATGTACGCCGGCCATATCGTGGAGACGGCGACCACCACCGAGATCTTCGCCAATCCCCGGCATCCCTACACCGTCGGCCTGATGAAGTCCATCCCGCGCCTCGATGCGCGCGAGAAGGAGAAGCTTCAGCCGATCCGGGGCCTTCCGCCCGATCTCATCGACCTGCCGGACATGTGCCCCTTCGTCCCGCGCTGCAACTACGCGCGCGAGAAGTGCGAGCAGAAGAACCCGCCGCTGCAGGAAGTCGCACCCGGCCACCTCTCCGCCTGCTGGTTCTGGGAGGAAGTGCATCGCGACGACGACCAGGACAAGATCGCGGTTGCCTTCGGGCATCCCGAACCTTCCGTCGCCGCCAACGATTTCGACCCAGAGGCTCCGGATCTCGGCGTCTCGTCGAGCCACATGGGCCCCGCATAGCCGGAACGCCGGAGGAAAGACATGTCTGCTGCTGTCGCAGAAAACCCACAGCCGCAACCGGCACCCACCAGTAACGAGCAGCCCCTGCTGGACGTGAAGAACCTGGTGATGCACTTCCCGCTCACGCAGGGCATCATCTTCCAGCGCAAGGTCGGCGCGGTGCAGGCCGTCGATGGCGTCAGCTTCCAGGTGAAGAAGGGCGAGACGCTCGGTCTCGTGGGCGAGTCCGGATGCGGCAAGTCCACCACCGGTCGCGCCATCCTGCAGCTCTACAAGCCGACATCCGGTGAGGTCAACTTCAACGGCCGTGACCTGACCAAGCTCGACGGCAACGAGATGCGCAAGATGCGCCGTCACCTCCAGATGGTGTTCCAGGACCCCTATGCGTCGCTCAACCCGCGCATGACGGTCGGCAACATCGTCTCGGAGCCGATGCAGATCCACAAGCTGGTCGAGAAGAACCAGCGCACGCAGCGCGTGCAGGAACTGCTGCAGACGGTGGGCCTGAACCCCTACTTCGCGAATCGCTATCCGCACGAGTTCTCGGGCGGCCAGCGCCAGCGCGTCGGCATCGCCCGCGCCCTCGCCGCGAACCCCGACTTCATCGTCTGCGACGAGCCGGTCTCGGCGCTTGACGTGTCCATCCAGGCGCAGGTGGTGAACCTGCTGGAGGACCTGCAGGACCAGTTCGGGCTCACCTACCTCTTCATCGCCCACGACCTCTCGGTCGTCCGCCACATCTCCGATCGCGTCGCCGTGATGTATCTCGGCAAGATCGTGGAGATGGCCGACCGCAACGAGCTCTACGACGATCCCCTGCACCCGTACACGAAGGCCCTCCTCTCGGCGGTGCCGATTCCGGACCCGGTGATCGAGAAGAAGCGCGAGCGCATCATTCTCACCGGTGACGTGCCGAGCCCGATCAACCCGCCGTCCGGCTGCCACTTCCACACGCGCTGCCCGTACGTGATGGATGTCTGCAAGCAGATCGACCCGATCTTCGCCGATCAGGGCCGCGATCACTGGGTGGCCTGCCACCTCTACGCCGGGTCCGGCGCCTAGCGGCATCGGACAGGCGGACGCCGATCGGCGTATCATTGCCACAGCAATCGGGAAGGCGGGTTGCCACACAGGTGACCCGCCTTCCGCATCACACTCGTCCACCCGAGCCACCGCCACTGCCACCGCCGCCACCAAACGGAGACCGCGTGGGAACGATCACCCGCTCACCCGAAGAGATCATCGCCATCCTGCTGTCGTTCGTGATCGCGACCACGATCCACGAGTGCGCGCACGCCGTGACGGCACTGCGGCTCGGCGACCCTACTGCCCGCGACATGGGCCGGGTCACGCTGAACCCGATCGCCCACTTCGAGCCATTCGGTTTCTTCGGGATGGTGCTGATCTCGCTCGGGTACGGCTTCATCGGCTGGGGCAAGCCTTGCCCGGTGAATCCGTCGCGTTTCCGGTACTCGTTCGGGGGGCGGCGGAACCTCGGCATGGCGATCGTCGCGCTGGCCGGGCCGGTCTCGAACGTCCTGCAGGCGCTGATCGTCGCGATTCCCTACCAGATCGCGCTGAAGAACGACGTCATCATCAATCCCGACGTCCGGCTCTTCATCGAGTACTTCATCTGGGTGAACATCCTGCTCGCCTCGTTCAACATGATCCCGATCCCCCCGCTGGACGGCTACAAGATCCTCACCGGCGTCCTGCCCAACTTCTGGGGACCGGTCCTGCAGCCGCTGGAACGCTACGGCTTCATGATCCTGATCGTGATCTTCTTCATCGGCGGCAGCATCGGCGGGTCGCTGGTCGGCGGCATGATCGATCCCGTCCGCCAGAGCCTGACCGATCTCGTCTACTTCATGATCCGATGACGACCTTCCACCTCACCCCTGCCGGCACGATCCACCGACTCCTGGACACCTGCGCCTACCGGCTGGGACAGGCCGTCGCATTCGCGCGGCCCCAGTCGAGGCCGGAGATGCCGCCCGAAATCGCGCTCTGCCTCCTTCCGGGCACCGTCGAGCGATTCCGCCAGCTCCCCGCCGCGGACCAGCGGCATTTGCTCGCGGTCGGCGCCTCCCTGCGTGAGACCGGCGCCGCGCAGGACCTCTGGATCGCCGGCCTGCTCCACGATATCGGGAAGTGCCATCGCGGCAGGCACGTCCACCTGCTGGATCGCGGTGTCTGGGTGTTCTCCTCGCATATCCGGCCACTGGCACGGCGCATCCGCGAGCTGCCCGACATGCCCCGCGCCGGTAGCGGCCTCTGGATCGCCGCGCACCACGCCGCGCTTGGGGCAACCACGCTGCGGGAGCTGGGCTACAGCGAGCGCATCTGCACGCTGGTCGCCGCGCATGAGGATGCGGTCCTGGCCCAGACCGATCCCGAGCTGGCGTCCCTGCGGCTGGCCGACGACGCGCGCCATTCGGTTCCTTCCCCCGTCAGGACCTATCTACCAGCACGCCTGCGGAAGGACGCTCATGGTCACGCAGGCTGAGCACCTATCCCATGACAACGCCGGACTCAGCCTCGCCAATTACCAGCTGCGCCTCCCGGACTTCGAGGGGCCACTGGACCTGCTGCTGCGCCTGATCGAGCGGAGCCAGATGGCGATCGCCGATGTCTCCCTGGTGGCCGTCACGGACCAGTTCCTGGAGCGCGTCGCCGCGATGCGCGACGCCGGCACCACACCGGACGAGACGATCGCCGAGTTTGCCGCGGTCGGGACCCGGCTCACCCTGCTGAAGAGCCGTTCCCTGCTTCCCCGGCCGCCCAAGGCCGACGAGGAAGAACCGCTGCAGGGCGATCTCGCCGCCGAGCTGGCCCAGTACAAGCAGATGAAGACCGTCGCGCTGCACCTGGGGGAACTCCACGCGGCGGGCAACGCCATCTTCCCGCCATCGGCGCGGATATCCGTCGCCATTCCCGCGACCCCGGCGCAGGACATCCGGCTCATTCCGTACGAGGCCTCGGTACTTCTGCGTTCGATCCGGCGGCGGTTGACGGTGACGGCAAAACCGATCGAACTCATCAAGCAGCGCAAGGTGGTCAGCATCCGCGAGATGATCGACCGCGTGATCGATCTCACGGCTCGCCTCAGCCATCGACCGGTCAGCTTCACTTCCATGACCCAGGCGTACCGGCAGCGCAGCGACGTGGCGACGGCGTTCCTGGCCGTGCTCGTCCTGGTGCGCCGAAATGCGCTGGAAGCCGAACAGGACGGCCTCTTTGGCGATATCCGCTTCCAGCGGGCGGCCGCCACGCCCGCCGACGGCGAGGTGGACGTTTCCTCGGAAGAGCTCGCCAACGAGTTCCTGAACTAGCGGGGGCCACGGCCAACGCCACAAGCCCAATCGCCTCCACAACCACCGGATGCCCATGACCGACACCGCACATGTCCAAGCGACCGATTCGACGGCAACCGACGAGACCAGCGCCGGCCAGCTCGCGCTGCCCGGTGCGGCGTTGCGGTCGATCACGCTGCCCGAACTCGCGGCCCTGATGGAAGCCTTCCTGCTCGTCACGACCGAGCCCCCGACCATCGACGATCTTGCCAAGGGCGCCGGGGTGGAACCCGACCAGGTGGCCGCGGCCCTGGATCTCCTGAACGAGGACGCCGGGCGGGGCTGGGTCGTCCAGCGGCATGGCAAGCGGGTCCAGCTGGCGACGGCGCCGCGCTTCGCGGAGCGCGTGCGCACGTTCCTCGGCCTCGACCGGGAGACGCGCCTCTCGTCCGCCGCGCTGGAGACGCTTGCCATCGTCGCCTACCAGCAGCCCGTCACGCGGGCGGAGATCGACGCCGTCCGCGGCGTGGACAGTTCCGGCGTCCTCGCGACCCTTCACGCGCGGGAACTGATCGAGCCGGTCGCCCGCCTGCAGACGGTGGGCAACCCGATCCAGTACGGCACGACGACGGCCTTCCTCCAGCACTTCGGCCTCCGTTCGCTCGCCGACCTTCCGCCGCTCGGACAGATCGACGGCACGGATGCCCGCGCGGCGCTCGATGCCGCGGCGGCGGCCGGCCGGCCCACGCACGAGGATGCTGCACCCCAGGATGCGGTGGCAGAGCCGGCGATAAAGGAGACACTGTGACAGCCCAGGCCGACATCCCCCTCCGCGACGGAGCGATCCTCCCTGGCACGACGATCGAGGAGATGTTGAGCCACGCCGATACCCGCAACAGCCGCGCGTGGTTCGAGTCGCTGCCCGGGATGGTCGACGCATGGTGCGATCGCTGGGAGATCAGGCTGCACCCGGAGGTTCCACACCTCACCTACAACGTGGTGCTGTTCGGCAGCAGTGCGACGGAGGGCGAGGTCGTGCTCAAGCTGGCGCCACCGGGCATGGAGTTCGCGTCGGAGGTCGCCGGCATTCGCGCCTTCCAGGGGCCGGAGTTCGTGCGCCTGATCCACGCCGATTCGGACGCGGCCGGGATGCTGATGGAGCGCATCCTGCCCGGGACACCCCTCCGTGCCTTCGACGACCGCATCGACGACACCGCCGCCACGACGATCGGCGCGTCGATGCTGAAGCATCTCTGGCGCCCGGCACCAGCCGATCCGGGCGACCTGATCCCGCTCCAACGCTGGTTCCGTGACCTTTTCCGGCTTCGCGACCAGCTCCGGGACGGCCGCGCCGACCTCCCGATCAGCCGCGATTCGGTCGAATATTCCGCGACGATAGCGGAGGACCTGCTGGGGACGCCCGATCCGGTGGTCCTGCACGGCGACATGCACCACGGCAATATCCTCGAGAACGCGGCGGGCAGCTGGACCGTGATCGACCCGAAGGGCCTGATCGGGGATCGCGCCTACGATGTCGGGACGTGGATGCTTAACGGTTGGCCGACGAATGAACCGGGGGATCAGGATTCGATCCAGCGTCGCCGGGTGGATAGCTTCGCGGACGGGCTGGACCTGCCGCGCGAGCGCGTCGTCGCTGGCGCGCTCGTGCACGCAACCCTGGTCATCGCGTGGGCCTGTGTCGAATCGACCGCCGAGGAGTTCACGCGTGACCCGTGGTTGCAGGGCACGCTGAAGGCGCAGGCGATCTTCGAGCGCATGGCGATCGAGGCAGGGATATTGGCCTGAGCCCAGGTCAGACCGCGCTGAGCTGCCTGATCCGCGCCACCACGGACGCCAGGGTATCCACCGCGTCCTCGATCTCGTCCAGGGAATTGCCACGGCCCACGGTGAGGCGCAGGCTAGCCCGCGCCTCCTGTTCGGAGAGGCCCATTGCCAGCAGGACGTGACTCGGTTCCGAATTGCCGGTCGTGCAGGCCGAGCCCGCCGAGCCCTCCACTCCATCCATATCCAGGGCCAGGAGCGCCGTCTCCCCCTGCACGCCCCGAATCGAGATGTTGAGATTGTTGGGCAACCGGTCGCCATCGAGTTCGGGGCCGTTCAGCGTGACATCGGGGATCGCGCCGCGGATGCCGTCCCACAGCGCGTCGCGCAGCGCCCGGGTATGGGCGTTGTAGGCATCGCGGGCGACATCGGCGCGCTGCAGGGCCTCCGCCATGCCCACGATGAGGGGCACATTCTCGGTGCCGCCGCGTCGCCCCGACTCCTGGCCTCCGCCGTCCTGCTGGAAGCGGAGGGGCGTCCCCTTCCGCACGTAGAGGATGCCCACGCCCTTCGGCCCGTAGAACTTGTGCGCCGACAGCGCGAGCAGGTCGACGCCCACTGCCTGGACATCGAGGGGGAGCGCCCCTGCGATCTGCACGGCGTCCGTATGGAACGGGATGCCCCGCTCTCGCGCGATGGCGGAGATCGCTTCGATCGGCTGGATGGAGCCGACCTCGTTGTTCGCGGCCATCACCGAGATGAGGCAGGTCTCCGGACGGATCGCGGCGGCCACCGCCTCGGCGCTGATGATCCCCCGGGCGTCGCAGCAGACACGTGTGACCGCGAACCCCTGCTCCTCCAGCGCATCCGCGGCGTGAAGCACCGCATGATGCTCGATAGCGGTGGTCACGATGTGCGGCATCGGCCCGTCAGGATGCGCCAGGCGCGCCGCCCAGGCGACCCCTTTCAGCGCGAGGTTGTCGCTCTCCGTCGCGCCGCTCGTGAAGACAATCTCGGAAGGGCGACAGGCGAGGACCCGCGCGACCGTTTGCCGGGCGCGGTCCAGGGCAGCGCGTGCATCCTGGCCCACCCGGTAGATACTGGATGGGTTACCGAACGTCCCCGAGAAATAGGGGATCATCGCCTGGACGACGGCAGGATCGACCGGCGTGGTGGCCGCGTGATCGAGGTAGATGAGGTCGCTTCCGTAGGTCATGCTGATCCAGCCTCACGGCATGAGAACGACAAAGCCACCCATCTCACCGGACCGGGAGACGGGTGGCTGGCAGGCAGGCGTCAGGAGACGGCGGTGGACGCCGGCATCAGCGGCTCGCTCGCCGGAGCCCCGGCTCCCTTGCGGGCGATGAGGTCCGCCAGGGTGGTGGAATCGAGCGCCTCCGCGATCGAATCGCGGACCTTCAGCCAGATCGGCCGGGTCTCGCAGCCATCGATCAGCGGGCATGTCTGCTCCGTCAGGTCCTCGGAGACGCATTCCATCGGCGCGACGGGCCCCTCCATCACGCGATAGACATCCCCGATGCGGACCTCCTCCGGCTTGCGCGAGAGCGTGTAGCCGCCGTGGGCTCCGCGCTTGCTTTCCACAAGCCCGGCCCGGCGCAGCGGCGCGATCAGTTGTTCGAGATACGCGGTAGGAACCGACGATTCCTTGGCAATTTCGGTGATGGACATCGGACCGTCGCCGTAGTGGTGGGCGAGCGCCACCATTGCCCGTACTCCATATTCACCCCGCGTCGAGACTTTCATGCTGTGGACCTCCGGAGGGGGCGAGACGGCGGATATATTCCCTGCAACATTACTCGGGATTGGCCGATCCGTCAATGGTCCTGAGAATCATTCCTATCTTCCCGGGCGCGGACGGAACGTGTCGGCGATGGCCTGCTTCCAGTCGTCGGGCAGGCTCGCCCGCTGCGAGAACGGTCCGGGAGCGATCTGCCGATACAGGTGCACAAAGCGATCGGCGGTGAAGATGCCCCGATACAGGCCATCCTCCGTCACCGGCACCGCCCAGCGATTGGTTTCGTTCATCTGCTTCTGCACATCGTAGATCGAATCGTCGATATCCGCGACATGGATGGCGGAATCCATCAGGTCCCCCACCAGGGCATCGCTGTTGCCCCCCCGCAGCGCCTCCAGCAGGTCGGTCCGCCACAGCATCCCGAGCACGTAGCCGTTCTCGGTGACGACGATGTCGCGCGGACCGCCCCGCAAGGCGAACGTGACCGGACGTTCCGGTGAGATGCCTCCCATGTCCCACAGGGCGTAGGACCCTACCCGCAGCTTCCGCATCGCGGTCTCGACCCGCACGACGCGGCCCTCCGCCTGGGCTGCGATCAGCACGAAGATGCCCATCGCGCCGACCGGGATCGAGCGTGTCCAGACCCCGATCCCGATCATCACGATCGCGAGGCCGGTTCCCAGCAGGACTGCCACGCGGGTGGCGCGCTGGCGCCCCATGGATGGACTCAGCGCCGCCCGGAGGACCCGGCCACCATCCATCGGAAAAGCCGGGAAGAGATTGAACGCGAAGAGAAAGAGATTCGTCAGCGCGAGGTAGCTTACGAAGGAGGCCGGGGTCATCGCCCCGTACAGCTCGCCATCCGGCACGAGCGCGTCCATTCCCAGCGTGGTTCCGAGCAGCACCATCGCCGGCAGCAAGGCGACAAAGAGCGCCAGGTTCATCGCCGGGCCGGCAAGGGAGACCATGAGTTCCGCGCGCGGGGTCTCCGGTGCCTGTTCGATGCGGGCGACCCCGTTGAATGGCCAGAGCGTGATGTCGAGCACCCGGATGCCGTACTGCTGGGCCATCGCGCAGTGCCCGAGTTCGTGGAGCAGCACCGAGAAGAAGATCGCCACGACGAACAGGCATCCGAGCACAAATGCGCCGATCCCGCCGTGCGGCCCGAATCCCCACTGGTAGACGACCCAGAGGAAGACGAGCACGAACGTGGGATGGACGTTGACATCGACGCCGAAGAGTCGGCCGATATGGTAGGCGCGGAAGATGCCCAGCCGGAGACTCGCTTGCCCACGAGGGCGACGGAAGAACGAACGACCGGTGCGGCGAGCCTTCGTGTCGCCACTGACGACCATGGTACCAAGATTGCGTGGACATCCGGGAACCCACGCCTTCACAACCACTACCCACTGGCATTTGTTTCTGTACAGAAATGGATAGCAAGACGCTTGCCATCGTGGTCGGGCGACACCTATACTCTGCTCATGCCGGACGACACCACACCTGCCCCCATTCCGACACACCCAGCCTTGCGGCCCGCTGATGCGATCGCTCGTTCCAGCTCCGCGTCTCCAAGGAGCATTCGATGAGTTGGATGGAAGCGAGCTACGAGTATGGCCAGGAAATGCGGGCCTGGGTTTCACCGAGCCTGATCGAGGCCAATTACATCCTCAGCCTTTCCCAGCAGGAGTTGCAGCAGGTGATCGCGCAGGAGATGGCCGGCAATCCTGCCCTCGAGATGGATGACCGCCCGACCTGCCCGACCTGCGGCGGGGTGCTCGATGGCTCGTGGTGCTCCACCTGCATGATCGATGTGCGCGTCCGCAACGAGGAATCGACCTACGACTCCTGGGAGGACTTCCCCGAGCAGGCCATCACGTCGGTGGCGAGCGGTCAGGACGACTCCGACTTCGATCCCATGACGCTGGTGGCATCCAGCGAATCCCTCATCGACCAGATCCTCTCCGATGTTCGCACCATCCTCGACGACCGGGGCGCGGCGATCGCCGAATACCTGCTGGAATCGCTGGACGAACGCGGGTTTCTCACCCATTCCCTCGACGAGATATCCGGCCTCACCCGGATCGAAGAGGACGAGCTTCAGGCCGTGCTCGACGTCATTCGCGATGTCGCGCCGGTGGGAGTCGGCGCCCACGACCTGCGGGAATGCCTCCTCCTCCAGACCTCCTACCTCATCGCGACCGGCTATGAGGTGCCACCCGCGACGATCCCGATCATCGACCGGGCCCTGACGGAATTCGGCTCCCACAAGTACGGCCAGATCTCACGGGATCTGGGGATCTCGATCGAGGAGATCGAGACGGCCCGGGACTTCATCCGCGAGCATCTCAATCCGTTCCCGCTCCAGTCCGGGCAGGGGCGGACCTGGCGCAGCCCTTCCGAATCGGCCTACGTCGCTCCCGATGTGGTGATCTCGCTCAAGGACGGCGAGCTGTCCGTGGAGGTGATCGACAGCAAGTACTTCCACCTCCGCACGAACGCCCTCTACGACCAGCTTTCGGGCCAGTTCGCGCGCCGCAAGTCGATTCCCCAGCGGACGGCCCCGGTGCCGGAAGCCGTCCGAGATGCCGCCACCACGGTCTCGAGCGAGGACAAGGATCACGTCCGGCTCTACACCAACCGTGCGCGCATGTTCATCTCCAACATCCAGCAACGGCGCGACACCCTGCTCCGCATCAGCCAGTGCATCTGCGAGCTTCAGGAGAGCTTCCTGCGCGGCGGCGTGCGCGAGCTGCGTCCCCTGACCCGCGCCGTGGTCGCGCAGCAGGTCGGTGTGCACGAATCGACGGTCAGCCGGGCGACGGCGAGCAAGTACGTGATGCTGCCGAACCGCAAGGTCATTCCCTTCTCGGACTTCTTCACGCCATCGCTGAGCACGAAGGACATCATCAAGGAACTGATCGTGGAAGAATCGCGGAAGGGCACCTCGCTCACCGACCGCAAGATCTGCGACCTGCTGCTCCAGCGCGGGGTCCGCATCGCCCGCCGGACGGTGGCGAAGTACCGGGCCGAACTGGGCATCCTGCCCTCGACCATGCGGTAGCGGCTGGACGCAACGGGGCGGCGGCAGGACTCCCATCCTACCGCCGCCCCGTTCTGCCCCCACCCCGGGCGATCCGCCGCGATCATCCTTCGCCGAGATACGCCTTCCGCACCAGGTCGTTCTGCATCAGCGCCCTGCCCGTATCTGAAAGGACGATCTGCCCGGTCTGGATCACGTAGCCGCGATCGGCGATCGCGAGCGCCATCAGGGCGTTCTGCTCGACCAGGAGCACCGGCGTCCCCTGCTGGTTCACCTGCTTCACGATCTCGAAGATCTGTTCCACCAGGATCGGGGCAAGACCCATCGAAGGTTCGTCCAGCAGCAGCAGGCGGGGCTTTGCCATCAGCGCCCTGCCGATCGCCAGCATCTGCTGCTCACCCCCCGACAGCGTACCCGCCTTCTGGGCGACGCGCTCCTTCAACCGTGGAAAGAGATCGAAGACCCGCTCCAGGTCGGCCGGATCGACCTTGCCGTGCACGAAGGCGCCCATCTCCAGGTTCTCCAGCACGGACATACGCGGGAAGACCCGGCGCCCCTCCGGGGACTGGGCAATGCCGGTGGCCGCGACCTTGTGCGCGGGCAATCCGTTGATCTTCTTCCCCTCCAGGGCTATCTCCCCGTTCCGCGGCGAGAGCAGTCCGGAGATCGTCTTCAGCGTCGTACTCTTGCCCGCGCCGTTCGCCCCGATCAGGGTCACGATCTCGCCCGCGTTCACCGTGAGCGAGATGCCCTTCAAGGCGTGGATCTGCCCGTAGTAGGTGTGGACGTCGCGCAGTTCCAGCATCGGTGCGACACCCGACGAGGACACGTCCGGGGTGCCAGGGGGCTGGATGGGAGCCGTGGAGCCGGTCGGGGTGGCTGTGGTCGAGGACGCGCTCATGCCGCACCTCCTTCGCCCTGGGCGGCCGGCGCGGCGTCGCCTTCCTCGAGGATGGCCGCTGCGCCTTTGCCGAGATAGGCCTCCACCACTCTCGGGTTGCGCTGGACCTCGGAGGGAAGCCCTTCGGCGATCTTGGTGCCGTGGTCGAGCACCGTGACGTAGTCGGAGATGCCCATCACCATCTTCATGTCGTGCTCGATCAGCAGGATCGTGAGGTTCAGGTCGGTGCGGATCTGTTCGATGAACTGGCGGAGCCCATCGGTCTCGCGGGGATTCATGCCGGCGGTCGGCTCATCGAGCAGGAGCAGCCGGGGATCGCTCGCCAGGGCGCGGGAAATCTCCAGCCGTCGCTGGTCGCCATAGGAGAGGTTCCTGGCCGTGACATCGGCGAAGCGGCCAAGGTTCACGTAGTCGAGGATCTCGTAGGCGCGGCTGCGCGCCGCCAGCTCCTCGCGCATCACGCCCCCGCCCCGGATCATCGCCATGATGGGGTTCGTCTTCAGGCGGCTATGCATGCCCACCATGACATTCTCGAGCACTGACATGTTGCCGAAGAGCCGGATGTTCTGGAACGTCCGCGATATGCCCAGCTGGGTGATCTGGTCCGGCCGCAGCGAGCCGCCAAGGATGCCGGAGCTCTCGCGATGGATCGACCGGCCCTCGAAGACGATCTCGCCGGCCGTGGGCCGGTAGATACCGGCGATCATGTTGAAGAAGGTCGTCTTGCCGGCGCCGTTCGGACCGATCACGCTGGAGATGCTGCCTTGCGGGATCGCCATCGACACCGAATCCACAGCCACGAGGCCGCCGAACCGCATCGTCACGTTGCGCGCCTCGAGCACCGTCGGGTTGTCGAGCACCGACGGCCGCGCGACCGCAGGGGCGATGGTCACCATACCTACTCTCCCCTTCCGTCGACGGCGAGCCCGCCGGCGCGCGCATCCACCAGTTCCTCGTTCGCCAGGGCGGGATCGTCCTCGTCGCCCGACATCTCGGCGGCGCGTTGCGCCGACGGGAACAGGCCGCCCGGCCGGATGAGCATCACCAGCACCAGGGCGAGGCCGAAGATCAGGAAGCGATCGGACGTCACATCGTGGTTCTGGATCGGATCGCCGAGAAAACCGAGGCCGATATCGGACAGTCGCTGGCCGATCCAGTGCAGCGGCTCGTTCAGCTCGCGCGCCAGGATGCGATCGAAGAACCCGATGATCAGGGCACCGCCGATCACGCCGTAGACGTTCCCCAGGCCACCGAGGATCACCATCGCCAGGATCATGGTGGAGACGGAGAACTGGAACTGGTCAGGGTACACCACCCGTACATACCCAGAATAGACCGCCCCGGCGAACCCGGAGAACGACGCCCCCAGCGCGAACGCCCAGAGCTTCGTGCTGGTGAGGCTGATGCCCATGCTGGACGCGGCGATCTCATCCTCCCGGATGGCCTGCCAGGCGCGGCCGATGCGCGAATCGTAGAGCCGGGTGATCAGCCAGAGCGAGAAGAGCACCACGATGATGATCAGCCAGTACCAGTTCCGCTGGTGGTTGGCGTCGAAGACGATGGAGTGTCCTCCCGGCAGGGGGATATCCGGTGGCCGGGCGATCTGGCCGATGCCCTGGGGACCCCGGGTGATCGTCTGCGCGTTCGTGAAGAAGGCGGGCACGATCTCGCCGAAGCCGAGCGTCACGATCGCGAGGTAGTCGCCCCGCAGGCGAAGGGTGGGTGCACCGAGCAACACCCCGAAGATGGCGGCCACGATCCACGCGATGATCATCGCGGGCCAGAAGTGCTGCAGGAAGCCGGGAACGACGCCCTTCTGCACGAAGAAACTGTTCGGCGACGTGAGGAACGCCGTGGTGTACGCGCCGATCACGAAGAAGGCGACGTAGCCGAGGTCCAGCAGGCCGGCGTAGCCGACCACGATGTTCAGGCCCATCGCCAGGATGACGAAGACCATCATCGGCACGAAGGCGCCCAGCTGGTTGAACCCGAAGAACGAATCGATGAACGGATAGAGGGCGGCGATCAGCGTGGCGATCGCGATCCACTTCAGGCGCTGGCGTTCGCCCTCCTTGCGCCTCGCCAGCCAGGCCTCGGCCTTCGAGAGTCCACTGGATGATGTCACGACTGCGGCCATACGGTTCCCTCCCCGGCCTTGGTCATACCTTCTCGGAGGTAGTCTGTCCGAAGAGTCCCGACGGCTTGAAGATCAGCACGATCACCAGGATGCCGAAGATGACCGTTCCGGTCCACTGGCTTCCCCAGCCGCTGATGTACTCGCCCATGAAGCCATCGCTGAACGACCAGATCATGCCGATGATGTATCCCCCCACCACGGCGCCGCCGAGGTTCCCGATACCGCCGAGCACCGCCGCGGTGAAGGCGAAGAGCCCGTACTGGAATCCCATCTGGAAGCGGCCGGAGTTGTTGTAGAAGATCGCCACCATGCCTGCCGCGCCGGCGAGGCCACCGCCGAGCAGGAAGGCCGTGGCGATGGTGCGGTTGATGTCGATGCCCATCAGCGCCGAGGCTTCGCGGTCCTGGGCGGTGGCGCGCATGGCGGTGCCGATCCGGGTGCGATAGACGAACCAGGAGAGCAGGATGAGCAGGGGAATGGTGACCCCGATCACGAAGACATCGAGCAGGCGCAGGCGCAGGGTCGAGTCCGCGAAGATGTCGCGCAGGATCGGCCATTCGTGCAGGACGTTGTACGTGCGGAACTTGCGGGGGATGAGGTCCGGACCGGAGAACGGCCGCGAACCCTTCCAGTAGATCGCGATGTTCTGGAGGATGAAGCTGACCCCGATCGCGGCGATGAGGGGCGCGAGCCGGGGAGCGTTGCGCAGGCGTCGATAGGCGAGCGTATCGATGGTGACGTTCAGCAGCCCGCTGAAGAGGATCGACCCGACAAGACACAACCCGAGGACCAGCAGGATGGCGCCATACGATGATTCGGAGGTCACGCCGGAGACGCCAGCCACCGTCGCGGCGAAGAAGGCCCCCATCATGAAGACTTCGCCGTGCGCGAAGTTGATCAGCTCGATGATTCCGTAGACGAGGGTGTATCCGAGAGCAATCAGCGCAATCAACGATCCGGTCGCCAACCCGATGATGACGAACTGGAAGAAGAACGTCCAGTCAATATGCATGGTTCACACCTGGCAGTGAACGATCCGTGCCAGACCCGATCAGGCCCGGACCCCGTTTCCCCCGACGGACCGCCCCGAACGAACGAGCGGCCGGACGATGACGCCCGGCCGCTCGCAGTCGGCGACTTACTCAGGAGCGCCGATGACCTTCTGGAAGACGATCTTGCCGTCCTTGATCTCGTTGAGGGAGATCGTGGTGGCGGTGGTATCGCCCGTCGGGCCGAAGCTCCAGGTGCCGATCAGGCCGCGGAAGTCCTTGGTGCCCATACCGGCCTCCAGGACCTTCGCGCGATCCTTCTCGCCGACCTTGTCGATCGCCTGCAGGACCGTGATCGCGCACTCGAAGGAGTAGACCGCGTAGGGGTCCGGATCGTGACCGAGGCGATCGGCCATGGCCTTGTACCAGTCGGCGCCGACGCCTTCGAGGGCCGTCGGCGGGAGGCCGCCGAAGGTGACGAACGATCCCTCGGCCGCGTCCCCGGAGCCGTCCACATACGCCTGGTTGGCGATGCCGTCCGGCCCCATGATCGTCGCGTCGTCGACGGAGAGGACATCGCGGAGGTCCTGGACCAGCTTCGGCACGTTCTGGTCGACGATGGCGCCGATGTAGATGAAGTCGACCCCGGCGTTGGCGATCTTGGTGGCGAGGGCCTGGTACTCCGGCGCCTTCGCGTCGTAGGCCTCGAATCCGGCCACCGTGCCACCGAGCTTGATGAACGTATCCTGGAATACGCTCGCCACGCCCTTGCCATAGGTCTGGTTGTCGTGGAGGACGTAGGCGTTCTTCGCGCCCTTCTCGTTGATCGCCCAGTTCGCGGACGCCGAACCCTGGATATCATCCGCCGGCACCAGCCGGGCGAAGTTCCGCTTGCCCGTCGCCGAGTAGAGGACGTCCGGATAGCCTTCCGGATTGGTGTCGCTCTCCTTGGTGAGCCGGACGGCCGTGGCCGCCGGAGAAATCTGGAACATGTTGGCGGCGTTGGTGATCGGGATGGAGACCTCGGCCGCGCCGGAGTTGTAGGTCGCGATGTAGGCCACCGCATCCTTGTCGTTCACCACCTCGGTGGCATTCTGCGACTCGGTGGTGGCATCCCAGGACCCGTTGTTGGCGGCGACACCGTCATCCATCGCGGTGTAGTTGATGGCGAACCCGCCGGCCGCACCACCCCAGATCTCGACGGCGTACTTGACGGCCTCGGCGGAGTCGGCGCCGATCTGCTCGTTGGCGCCGGACATCGGCCAGGACGAGTAGAGGTTGATCGTGCCCTTGCTGGTGTCGGTGGAGTGCGCGACCCCGGCGACGCCGAGCCCCTCGACCGTCAGGCCCGTGGCGCCCGGAGCGTCGGACGACGCGGCCGGAGACGCCGCGGGCGTCCCTTCCTGGGCGAAGGCGGACCCCGCCTGCAGGACTGCTGCTGCCCCAACGCCGAGCGCCGACGCCCGCACGAGGAACGTGCGACGGTCGATGGAGCCGCTGCGGAACTGCCGGACCAGCATATCGAAACGCGAATCAGTCATCTTCCCGATGCCTCCTGCTGACACCCCGGCCGCTGTGGCCGGAACCCAAGACCGTGCGGGCGATCACGCGATCGTCCTGTTCCACACGCTGCGGATGCGGGAGCACCTCCGTCGGCTCCCATCGTTCCTGTGGGTATCCCGGAGTCTGGAGAAGACCAGCGCGATCGCGCAGGACCACGAGATGGTTTTCCCCAACAGAAACCGGAGTACCCGTGGACCAAGGTTGGTTGTATGACGTACGTTGATGCAGGATGGTAAACGACGCCCGTGTGCATCGTCAACGGCAGACCGCAACGCGATCATGGCGGAACGCCCAACCGACTCCCCATCGGTATCAAGATGGCACAAGAATCGGGCCGCATCCCTGTACGTTGTGCTCACTTTCGCACCCGATCCATGGTCAGGCTGCACAGAACATTCGCGATTGATGGTCGCTGCGCAGGTGGGAAGCGATGGGATGGGGCGAAGCGCACAATCCCCGGTGATGCGACCTGACCGGCCACGGCGTTTTCGACCGTCGTGCGTGATTGTCGGACATGACTCGGGAACTCCCGAACATCCTGGAAGAAGGCCGCCCGGACGGACTGGCTCGACCGATGATGGAGCGGCAATCATGAAAACTAGGCGCCCGGCTACGACCGATGCGCACGGTCAGCGATCGATCTCGACCAGGATCACCCATGCCTCCACCATGGTGGCGAAGTACGTGACCATGTAGGCCCGGACCATCCACTGCAGGCCATCGTCGTTCCCGAGGGTGAGGATGGCGCCGGCGACGACCAGCAGGAGGGTCGCGACCTGGCGCAGAACCAGGAAGCCCCTCGCCTTCCCCTGGTACTCCGGCGGCTGGCCGCGCACGGCCGTGACGCTGAACACCGTCACGAGTCCCCAGATCACTCCTGCCACGAGGAGCACCTGGACACCCGCGGACCGGAGCGACTGGTCGGGAACGAGCATCAGGGACGAGGTGACCAGCACCCCGAGCAGCATCAGGAGCGCCGCCGCGGTGCGGGCCAGCACGGCCGAGAGCTTCAGGATGCGGTCCAGGTTGATGGAGAGCCCCACGAAGATCAGGCCCGCGAGCGCCGCTGACGCGCCCGCCTGGGCGGTCATGAAGTCATGCCAGCCGTCCAACGCCGACTCCTTGCACGTCCGTGTGTGGATGCCGATAGGGACCCAGCGCCATTCTACCCGCGGAGGCGCCTCCCCCTCACGCACTCCGCGCGCCGGATGTGAACTCCTGGGTTTGGGAACGGTCCTACGCAGGCCCACCGCGCGTAGGCCGGAGATGGCCTCGGGCGGGCGAACGCGGTACAATGGACGCTGCGAACGGCGCTCTCGGGCGTCGCCGCGTTCCGGAATCCGCGAAGTCGGCCCGAAGCTGGTCCACCTTCGCACCCATACGCGCCCGTAGCTCAGCGGATAGAGCGCTTGCCTCCGGAGCAAGAGGCCAGAGGTTCGAGTCCTCTCGGGCGTACCACACTGGTCTTACTCAAGATATTGCCCAACGGATAACGATCCAGGGCCAGGACACGAGACCCACCGGGCGCACGCCCGGTGGGTTCTTCGGTTTTCCGTACGTGCTGCGCCGACTCCTCGAGACGGGCGACGACCGGTTGTGCTTTGGAAGCCACATCCCTGATGTCCCCCTGGGACACCGGGCCATCAAGCGCCCGCATCGACACCGTTGGATATGGCCACGTTACGTCGATCAACCACATCGCATGCGCGATGTGCCAGAACCTCCAGGTGCCTTGCCGTCGGCACCAGACGCGAGCGTCCCAACAGCACTCGGTCCCCTCGTGTGCCGACACAGACGCTACTACAACGAGTCCTCGTAGCCGATGAAATCCCGGACGACCCGCTGCAGGGTGTTCGCCGTGTCGCCGGCAATCCGGTAGCTGCGGTAAGCCAGCCAAAGGACGGGGATCAGCGCGATGATGGGGGCAAGGACGAAGACAGGACGCAATCCGACGCGCGTGGAGACAATCCCCAAGGCGAGGATCAGACCGAGCGACGCGACGTTGTCGAGGGCCTCTTGCAGTCCAAACGTCGCTCCCTGATCAGCCAGCGCGACGTGCCTGTTGATGTGCGCCTGGACGGCTGCAGCAGCAGCGGTCGACCCGAAGTTGGCGGGAAGCGCGATCACGCTTGCCGCCAACACGTGATCATTGATCGGCACGGCGAGGATCCACCCGACGAGTCGGAGTGGACTCACGGGAGCGACGAACGGCGCGAGCACATCGATCAGGCCAAAGGCGGCCATCGAGATCGTCATGAGCAGGACGGACCACACGGCAATCTGACGCGAGCCGAAGCGATCGATCAGGCGGGGCGCGGCCAACATCGCTGCCAGAAACGCGACACCGGCCGGTGCAAAGATATAGATGGCATTCGTCGGGTTGCTATCGAGGACGTCACGCACGAACACAGGAATCATCGTCGCGAACGCCTCGTACAGGGAAACGGCGACGGCTCCGGCCAGAACCACCACGCCGGTCGAACGATGGGTGCCGATCCATCCTGCTATCCCATTCATCGAGAAGCCGTTGTCGCGCCACCGCACATCACGGACGATCACAAGGGGATGCTTCGACGCGATGGTGTCCTCCGTGGGCAGGGTAAGAACACGCAACCCACCCAGGACCATGAACCCGGCCGCGATCACGAGCAGCGCTTCGAGACCAGCCCATTTGATGAGCACAGGCGCCAGAATGGATGCTCCAATGCCGGAGGCAATCGCCCCGGAGATCGTGATCGAGGTCGCCACCACCGCCACGTCTTTCGGGTGAGAGACCAACGAAACCGCTGACTTGATCGACGGGGTCACCACCTGCATGATGATGTTCGACACGAACATCATGATCATGAGTGACGCCACGCCTGTGCCGAACAGGATGGGCACGGTGAGATAGCACGCCGCGATGGCGAAATCGCCCGTCGCAATAGCGATGCGGCGGGGCAGGGAGTCGGCAAGCATGCCGCCTTGAACGCCAAAGAGCACGGCAGCCAGATACGTCGAGGCAGAGACGACCGAGATCTGCCACTGGGCACTCCCGAGCGCGGCAAGATAGACCATCGTGCCATACGAGACAGTGGACATCGCCACACGTGAAGCGGCCCGGGCAAACATCAGGCGCGAGACATCGGGGATGCGGGCAGCGTCGATGAACCCGAGAGCAGGATCCTCGCCCGGAGCTGCCGAGTCACGCCGACCCATACACCTTTCCTCCTGCCACACTCGTGAACGCCCACCGCCCGCCTGCAGAGGACATGATCGTCCCGATCGCGATGCCCACCGTCCTCTCGGGGCGTCCTGATCAGGGCCGGTCGTGTCCCTGACGCACCCTCCTGGGTTCAGGTACTGCTTCACGCTGTCGCATCGCCAGCGAGCGTCGCCCACGGCGAGTGAGCGTCCTCAGTGGACTGTCTCGCCTAACCTGTCCTCTTCCTGCATGGTCGGGCCGCCATGAAGGCCGCAGCGCGACGGGCCACCATAAACGGCCGGACTGCCAAGCGATTCGGTCGGACCACAACCACTACGTAGGGCGAACCCTCGCAGTGGTTGCTGCGGCCGGTGGTTCGCCGAGATCTCAGCGCAATGCCACGTTAGCTGAGTTGGTCCACTCAGCGCATCACTGCGTGTCATCGAGAGGACAGCCGCTCACCTGTCGGGAGGTCGGGGTTGTCGTGGTGTCTGCATACGGGTGGGGTCGAACACTCCCCGCTTCCACCGATACGACGAATTCCCCCCGTTCCAGCATCCCTTCTTCCATACAACCACCCGATTCCCTCGATCGGATTCGGACCGTCACATCCGACGCTACGGGTGTCTCGCCATCCGCCGGAACGTCGCAGACACCCATCGAGGATGCAAGTCCCACCAACACGCTCTCGAGGGGAATGGTCCGGTCCGGGCGAGATGACAATGCTGGCCAGGCGTCGAAGAAGATGAAACCCACGATTGTCTTCGCGGGTCATGTCCTGCAAGCTGGTGATTTCGATCGAACCGTGGATGACAACCACGCCGGTAAGGAGCTGGAGAATCGGAACGCCTGGCTCCCTCGGGCGCGAATCATCCGCCCCTCTCCGGGTCGAGACATACCCTATCTCCGGCTTATTGGCGGCGTGGCGGGCGGTATCCACCGGAGATAGGCATCGGGTGGAGTACCTTCCCGGCGACTGAGAGCGAGACGGTGCGCGTGTCCCCCTGAACGCCCGGACCGCCGACGTGCTGGTCCAAACCGCCCGGAGGCAAAGAGCGCCTCCGGGCGGATTCCAGGACCGTTGCCGGGAAAGTCGGCTCCCCGATAGCGCGGCCTTGCTTGTCGCTGCCGTTACTCCTCAGTCGCGAAGATTTCCTTGAGCCGGGCCTCTTCCTCATTGGTGAGGTTGCTTGCGATGAGCTCGAACGGGGGGAGCCCCTTGAACGCTTCCGCGACCCGTTCGGTCACGGCGTTCTGGCTCAGGAGGAAGAGCGCGGACGTCCCCGGTGTCACCTTCTCCCGCGTTTGCTTGATGAAATCATCGTTGATGCCGACGTCGGTGAATGCCCCGCCGATGGCACCGGCGGCGGCACCGATCGCCGCACCGAAGAGGGGCACCAGGAAGATCAACCCGAAGAGCATGCCCCAGAAGGCGCCGCCCAGGGCGCCCGCGCCGACCGTACTGGTCAACTGACGCGTCTTGGGCTTCTTCGCATTCGCTGGCCAGGACACGACCGCGGCGTCGATGACGGTCAACAGGTTCTGCTTGCGCAACCCGTCGAGAATGCCCAGCGCCTGATCGGCGCCCTCCGCCGTCGCGAATTTGACCGCTGTCAACGTTGCCATAACGCTCCCTTTCCAGAGGCATCGGAACCCCGCGCTCCTGTGCAGAGGGGTTCCCTGAATCTATCGGGCCGCTCGCCGGGTGTAAATGGTACATTCTGCCTAATCAGCCCCGGCCCGAGCACAGCGAAACCCGAGTGACGATCGCGAACCGCGCCGCAACGACGTTGCAGCGAAGCACGGCGCGCCGGTGCGATGGCTGTTGATCGCGGAATGCCATGACCACCGCCCTGGCTCCGGTGC
>JBQCJS010000152.1:0-3862 GCA_051952485.1 Thermomicrobiales bacterium
CTGGCGGAGGGCCGGAAGGCAGTGGAGACGAAGTTCGCCACCCCGAAGTGGGTCTACTCCCTGCCGTGATCCGACCGCCCCGCCCTCACGGGCATTCTGGGACAGCGGTCCGTTGGCCCTGCCCTGCGAACGGTCGATTCCCGCATGCCGTCCCGGACCACTCCGCAGGGTAGTCCCGTGTGGGCTGCCGTGGTCTCGGCACAATGCCAGGGAACGCGAGACGGTGTCGCCAGCCGATACCCTTCGCCCTGCCAGGAGCAGCCCTCCATGTCCTCGCCACGTCCGGCCCGCCGCGGGTGGGCCGCCATCATCGCCACTGCCTCCACCTCCGCTCCCGAGCCCGGCGCGGCGGACGATTCACGCCGCTGGCTGCCGCCCCGCTATCACGATGGCAGGCCGGTGAGCAGCGCCCCGATGGGCGGCGCGGCGGACCTCGTCTACGACGCGGACGGCCGGGTCGCGTGGGACCGCATCTGGGCCGACTTCTGCGATCTCGCCCTGGCGGGCGGGCCGCCCCATCGGGAGACGATGCTCGAAGCGCCCGCACCCGAGGCGGTCGCCGCCGACCCCGCGGGGTATGCAACGGCGCTAGCCGAACTCACCCGCGCCCTGACGATGGTCACCGGCTGGGAGGCCCGCGCCACCGAGCCCGGCTGGGTCGAGCTCGCCTGTCCCGATGAGGCGGCGGCGGTCTGGCTGGCGCGTGCGATCCTCGCGGAGAACGTGCGGGCCGGCCAGGAGGGATCGTCCCTGCGCCTGCCGGCAGGGCCGGATTTCACCATCAGGCAGCAGATCAAGAACGTCGTGACGGCGACCGCGAAGGCGCATCACTACTGGGCCGAGCACCGCGCCTGGCTCGATGCATTCCTGGCCGCGCAGGCGTAGGGACGGGCTTGCCCATCCCCGGCGCGTCTGATACACCTCCGCGGGCGTTCCCGTTCGACGTATTCCCCCTGGAGGTCCCTATGCCCGCTGCATACGCCAATCCCGATACCCTCGGCTTCGACACCGCCGCCATCGACCGCGCCTGGATCTCCCTCGTGGAAGGGGCCGAACGCCACGAATACGGCGGCGCGGTCGCCCTCGTGGCGCGGCAGGGGCAGGTCGCGCTGCATCGCGCCACCGGCTGGGCCGTCCGCGAGCCGGTGGCGGAGCGCGCCCCGATGGGCGTCGATACCATCTTCGATCTCGCCTCGCTCACGAAGGTCACGGCCACCCTGCCGTCCATCCTGCGCCTGATCGCGGATGGCCGCCTCGACCTCGACGCCCCGGTTGGCGAGGTGCTGCCGGAGTTCGGCACCGAGGGCGCCAAACGCGACGTGACCATCCGCCGCCTGCTCACCCACTCCGCCGGCCTTTCCTCCTGGCGGCCCGTCTTCCTGACGGGCCAGGGTGCCGCTGCCTATATCGCGGATTTCGCCGCCACCCAGCCGGAACACACCCCCGGCGGCCAGGTCATCTACAGCGATCCCTCGTTCATCACCCTGGGCGAGGTCGTGCATCGCGTCTCGGGCCAGCCCGTCGATGCCTTCGCCCGGGAGCACGTCTTCCAGCCGCTGGGGATGACCGACACCCGCTTCACGCCCCCGGTTGGCCTGCGTCCGCGCATCGCCGCAACCGAGATCGGCAACGCCTTCGAGGCGGAGAAGGTCCCCGGCCAGACGCCCATCAAGGCGGGGGGCTGGCGGGACGAGCTCCTGCGCGGCGAGGTCCACGACGGCAACGCCTGGTATGGCTTCGATGGCGTGGTGGGGCACGCCGGTCTCTTCGGGACCGCGATCGACCTCTTGCGCTACGGCCAGATGTGGCTGAACGGTGGCGAGCTCGATGGCGCGCGCATCCTGCCGGAGGCGATCGTCCGGGAGGCGACCAGCGACCAGATCGCCATTCCCGGCGAGACGGAACGGCGGGGCCTCGGCTGGCGGATGCCGCCGGAGCCGGGCACCCCGGAGGAGAACCCCGATTCCGGGCGCGGCCTCGGCCAGCGTGCCTTCGGGCACACCGGGTTCACCGGCACCTCGCTCTGGATGGACCCGGACCTCGACCTCGTGATCGTCCTGCTCACCAACCGCGTTCACCCCACCGTCACCACGACCTACATGGAACGCCGCGCCCGCTTCACGCAATCTGTCGTGGACGCGCTCGATGCCTGAGCGGCCCTCCCTGTGCGTCGGGCTGATGGCGGGCACCTCGCTCGATGGGATCGATGCCGCGCTGGTGCGCATCGCCGGCCACGCGCGGGATGCCCAGCTCGAGCTGCTGGCCTTCGCGACGACCCCGTATCCGGAGGCAGTCCGCGCCGAACTGCTTGCCCTCTACGACGACCAGACGGACGCGCTCGCCCGGCTGAGTTCGCTGAATGTCGCGATCGGGGAGCTGTTCGCGGACGCGACGCTGGCGATCTGCGCGGAGGGCGGCGTCGGTCCGGCTGCGCTGGAGGTGATCGGCTCGCACGGGCAGACCGTCTGGCACCAGCCGTTGCCCGACCCGGCGAACCCGCTCTCCCGCACCTCCACGATCCAGATCGGGGAGGCCGCGGTCATCGCGGCGCGCACCGGGGCGCCGGTGATGGCCGATTTCCGGGTCGGGGATATCGCGGTCGGTGGGCAGGGAGCACCCCTCGCGCCCTACTTCGACTGGGCGATCTTCAGCGATCCCACCCGCAACCGGGCCGTGCAGAACATCGGCGGCATCGGCAACATCACCTGGCTGCCCGCCGGGGGCGATGGGTCGGACGTGATCGCGTTCGACACCGGGCCTGGCAACATGCTGATCGATGGCGTCGTCTCCCGCCTGACGCACGGTGCGCTGACCTACGACCGCGATGGCGTTCTGGCCGGGACCGGGACCCCGATTCCGGGGATGCTCGGGCACCTGCTGGAGGACGCCTATCTCCGCCAGCCGCCCCCGAAGACGACCGGCCGGGAATACTACGGCGCGGCGATGGTCTCCCGCCTGCTCGCGGATGTGGACCTCTCGCCGGGCGCGCTGCTTGGGAACGATGTGGATACCGCGACGCGCCAGCGCGCCTGCGGCCTGGTCGCGACGGTGACGGCCTTCACGGCGGCGTCGATCGCGGACGCCTGCCTCCGCTGGCTCCCCGCGATCCCGGACGACCTGCTGGTGAATGGCGGGGGCTGCCGGAACCCGGTCCTGATGCGGATGCTGGCGGAGGCGCTGTCCGGTACGACGGTGCGCGCGACGGACGCGGTGGGGATCGACGGGGATGCGAAGGAGGCGATGCTCTTCGCGCTCCTCGCCCACGATGCGGTGGCCGGCCTTCCGACGAACATCCCCCGCGCGACGGGCGCGACCCGCGCCGTCCCGCTTGGGAAGCTCACCCGGATGTAGCGGGGTTACGGGAGGGACGCAGTTCGCCCGAATCGACTCGGCAATCCCGTCGATGCGGCCCTCGCAGTGGTTGTGGTCGCTGCGGGATTGCCGCCGGACTTCCCATGAGATCACCCCGAGTACCGTGGGGTTCACATGTAATCCGTGGCGGCAACCACCACAAGGGCCGCATCTACGATGTTACGGATATGAATCCATGCGAGATGCCTGCGTGAGGATCGCCTGTTCTCCCTCAGGGGTGTAGTACGGAGGCTCGTCCTGGAGCCCGTCGCCCGCGGAACGGTCGAGGAACGCCAGTTCGTCCCGGTAGCCCTGCCAGGCAGCGGGGTCCTGCTTCAGGCGCGCAAGGTCCTCCTGAACACCGATCCAGAACCGCTCGCGATCACGATGGTCAGGTTTCCCGGTCGTGTTCCACCTCGTTCATATCGCATCCCGATGATCCATTGGGGTATGGGGGCGGTCTGGATGGGTGCCGGCACCGCACCGATACGGGACTACGTAGGAACCGATC
>JBQCJS010000153.1:0-2453 GCA_051952485.1 Thermomicrobiales bacterium
GGACCGCGCCGCCACGGTGGGGATGGCCGCCGGGGAGGGCAGCCACAATGCCTGGCAGGCCCGGCACCTGATCGATCACGCGGGGATCGCGTACGTGCAGATCGACACCGGGCGGATCGGCGGCATCGCCCCGGCGGCGGATGTCGCGGCGTATGCCCGGTCGCGGGGGGTGACGTATGTGAACCATACCTTCACGTCGCATCTCGCGCTCTCGGCGTCGCTGCAGCCATTCGCCGGGTCGGAAGGGGACCTGATCTGCGAGTATCCGGTGGCGCCGAAGTCCCTTGCGTGGGACATCACGGCCAACCACATCGAGCGCGACGCGGACGGGTTCATCCATGTTCCGGATGCGCCGGGGCTGGGGATGACGCTGGACCTGGAAGCAGCGCGGCCGTATCTGGTGGAGACCGAGATTCGGGTGCGCGGCGAGGTGCTCTACCGGACGCCGGAGCTGGCCGCATCCTGATCCGGCGCGTGCTCCCACGGAGTGATGACCTCGCCTGGCGAGCGAAAGGAGGCCGCACCCGTTCGAACGGGTGCGGCCTTCTCCTGCGGTCCTGGAATGGACGCGACCGTTACTTGACGGTCAGCGTGCCCACCATGCCGGCTTCCTTGTGGCCGGGAACGGTGCACCAGAACTCGTAGGTGCCCGCCGCGGCATTGATCGTCACCGTATCGGACTCGCCACCGTTCAGCAGCTTCGACGTGATGTTCAGCTTGTCGACATGGAAGTCGTGCTGCAACACCCCCTTGTTCGTCACCTTGATCTTCACATCGGTGTTGGCCGGGATCGTCAGTTCCTTCGGGTCGAATTTGATGTCCTCGGTGTAGATCTGGATCTCGCTGCCCGCCGCCGGGGAGGCAGCCGGAGACGACGAGGGGCTTGCTGGCGGTGTGGCCGTTCCCTGGTTGGCCATGGCCTGGCTTCCTGCGATGCCGGCCGCCGCGAGTGCGCCAACGGCGATCGCCGAGCGGCCGATCAGGCGACGGCGGGAGACGGTGCTGGAGAGCAGGTCGGACATCTGCGAATCCTGGGACATGATGATCTGTTCCTTCCAGTACGGGCGTTCCATGGCGAAACACCCGCGAACGTCACGCCGGACAGGTCCGGCGCGAGGGGGGCTCGAGGCGAGCGCCCGGCAGGCAACAGGGTGCTGCCTGCGTGGTTCGATTGGCATCGTTGCCAAGGGAATGCGGAGGACGAAGGGGGCCGTGGGGACGATCCCGGTGGGATCGTATGCCACGGATCGCGCCGGGTGAGGAAGCGCGATCGGCGGGAACCGGGACCTCGTCGTCTCCGGCCAGCGGCGCAACGCCGCCGTGCCAACGCAAGCAGAGCGCGTGCCAACGTGATGCCGCCGTGGAGCATTCGTTCAGGACCGGTCTCAGGGCCCCGAGCGGCCGACGATTACGGCCTCATTTCCCCGGGTCAGGCGGGCGATTCCGGCGGGACCGGCACGCGCGACAGCACATCGCGCCGGGACCGCAGCCCGAGTTTCGCGAAGATGTTGGAGACGTGCCGGGAGACGGTGCGCACGCTGATGTCCAGGGTGTCGGCGATCTCCCGGTCGGTGTAGCGCTGCGCCATCAGCGCGAGGACCTGATGCTCGCGGACGGTGAGGTCGTGGATGGCGAGATCCGCGCCCTCGGGAGCCGGGATGCCGGGGGTGGGCGCGGAATGCGTCGCGATCCGGGCCAGGACCGAGCGCGCCACATCCACGGCGGCGTCCAGGGAGAGGCGGTCCACCTCGCGCAGGTGGCGTTCGGCCTGGCTGAGTCCCAGCGCCCGGCGGGCGATGCGTTCGGCATCCTCGTAGACATCGCGCTCGGGCCGTTCGATCCGGTACATCGCCCGGCTGGAGAGGAGGTCGGCCGCTTCCAGGAGCGTAATGGCCGGAGCGAATTCCCCACCCGCGGACGCGATGACGCCTGCCGCCGCGATCAGATCGATGGTGGTCTCCATCGCCTCGGCCCGCCGGGCGGCATCGAGGCCCTCGATCGCCAGGGCGGCGGCCGTGCGCGCGTCGCCCTGGGCGCACCGGACGAGGGCGAGGAGATGCAGGGTGAAGGCGGTACCCCGCCCATCGTCGAGCGCGCGAAAGCCTCGCACGGCCTCCTCGAGCCGGAGTCGTGCTTCCCGGGTTTCCCCCCGCCAGAGAGCCGTCGCACCGAGGTTGCAGAGGATCAGTGACTCCCACCAGGGATGCCCGAGTGTGCTCGACAGGGCGAGCGCGTCCTCGAAGGCCTGGTTGGCATCGGCGAGGGCACCCTGAGCGCGCTGCAGGACGCCGATCATGTTGAGCGCGGCGACCTGTCCGAATCGATCCCCCAGCTTCCGGTACCGTTCCAGCGAGCGCCGGGCGATGCGGATGGCGTCGCTCGGCTCCCCGGAGCGGCTGGTGCGGCGAAGCGCGGCCAGTTCCAGTTCGGCCCGCGCCAGCAGCGGCTCCGGG
>JBQCJS010000154.1:0-5996 GCA_051952485.1 Thermomicrobiales bacterium
GGGAAGCTGGCGGTTCCGGCAGCCCAGGCCGAGATGCGATTCAGCGCGGACAAGGACGAGTTCTTCGGGGCGCGCATGGCCGCCCACGGCCTCCATTCCGTGGAGGCCTACTTCGCGGAGCTGCGGCGCTACACCATGCTTGATCGCGCATCGGACATCCGGTGCCCGACCCTGATCGTCGAATGCGAGGGTGATCCCATTGGGGGAGGCGGACCGTCCCTGGCGAAGGCCATGGGCGACCTCGCGACGCTGAAGCACCTGAGCATCGCCGATGGCGCGGGCGGCCATTGCGGCTGGCTGGGGCAGCGCGTCTGGACCGATCTGGTGTACGGTTGGCTCGCGAAGACACTCGCCCAGAGAGGCTGACCGCGCGCCCGGGTCCCATCGACACACGTCCACCATTCGTGCAGCAGGGGATACACAGCGTGGAGCCTTGGCATGAGTTCCTGGTCGCGATGGCAGGCGCCTCCGGTGCACTGGTCGGCCTCCTGTTCATCGCGATGTCGATCAGCCTCGATCAGTTGATGAAGGCGCCGCAGCTCCTCACGCGCGCCGCCGCCTGCCTCGAACTGCTGACCGGCGTCCTGATGTTCTGCTGCGCGCTCCTGATGCCGGGGCTCGATACCACCAGCATCGGCTGGATCATGCTCGTCGGCGGCATCCTCGTCTGGTCCATCACGTCCTTTTCCAGTTCCCGCGTCGTGGCCGCCTCCGAGCGGGAGTATCGCTCGCGCAGCATCGTCGCCCTCATCCTCTTTCAGGTGGCCACCGTGCCCACGGTGGTCGCCGGGATCGTTGCCTTCCGCATTGGTACCGACGCGATGTACATCCTGGCCGCGGCCTTCATCGTCTCCTTCGCCGTTTCCGTCCTCGATGCCTGGGTCCTGATGATCGAAGTCCGTCGCTGATCCATCCGCCTCCCGTCACCCCGAGGTTCCGCGTGCCCTCCACCGACTCTTCGCCCGCGCATCGCCCCTCCTCCCCCGAGAAGCCCCACCGTTGGTTGCGCGTGTCGCTCGGCCTCCTGGCAGTCCTGCTGCTTGTCATGGCCGGAGCGACCGCCCTGTTCCATGAGGAAGCACACGACTTCAGCGCCCGCCTCGACCCGCTGACGGGCGACGATCCGTTCTACGCCATCCCCTCACCCGTCCCCGCCGGACAACCCGGCGAGATCGTGAGGTCGGAGCCGATGGCCGGCGCCCCGGATGGCGCGTCAGCCTGGCGTGTGCTCTATCACTCCCGGGACGTTCACGATACCGACATCCTCGTGTCGGGCATCATCGTCGCGCCGTCCGGGCCGGCCCCGGCGGGAGGGCGCACCATCGTCGCGTGGGGTCATCCCACCACCGGCGCCGCACCCCAATGCGCCCCATCCCGCGAGGACGATCCGTTCACGCTGATGGAAGGGCTCCACGACCTGCTTGCCGCCGGATACGTGGTGGCCGCCACCGACTACGCGGGCATGGGCGTCGTCACGCCCGACTCCTACCTCGTGGGCAAGACGGAGGGCCAGAACATGCTGGACGCCGCCCGCGCCGCGCGGCACATCGAGGACGCGGGGGCAGGCGAGCGCCTCGTGCTGTGGGGACATTCGCAGGGGGGACAGGCGGCGCTCTTCGCCGCAGAGCTGGCACCGGCCTACACGCCCGAACTGACGCTCCTTGCCGTGGCCGTCGCCGCGCCCGCCTCGGACCTTGGGGCGCTCTTCGATGCGGACGTCATCGATGTCTCCGGCGTCACCATCGGCGCCTACGCCTTCGATGCCTATGCGAAGGTGTATGCCGCCACGCCCGGTGTGCGGCTCGACACGATCCTCACGGAGGACGGCGTCGCCGCGACCACCCAGATCGTCCCGCGTTGCCTGCTCACCGAGACTGGCGAGATTCATGCGATAGCGACTCCGGTGGTGGGCCGGTTCCTGAAGGCCGATCCGGCGACCACGGAGCCGTGGTCTGGCCTGCTGGACCAGAACACCCCCGGCTCGGTCGCCCTCACGGTGCCGCTCCTGGTGGTCCAGGGGAAGGCGGACACCCTGGTGCGACCGGAGATCACCGCCGCGTTTGTGGAACACGAACGCGCCATCGGCACCCGGGTCACGTTCATCGCGTACCCTGATATCGATCACGGCCTGATCGCGCTGGTCGCCATGCCGGACGTGATGAAGTGGCTCCGCGAAATGGGCGCCTGAACTCCTCGCACCGGTGCAGGACGAAGGGATTCCCCGCCAGCACGTCGCGCGGCTCCGGGGTCTGTTGAGTCGTACGTTCCGTGCGGCTGGTAGTGCCCGAGGAAGGCGGCGAACCAGTGGTCCGAGGGTTTGCCCTGCGCCGTGGTCCGACCGAATCGTCTGGCAGTCCGGCCGAACCACTTTGTGGGGGACGCCTTCATGGCGGCCCGCCCAAGCAGGAAGAGGACAGATTAGGCGAGACGGTCCAGTGAAAGCTGCATCTCGCCTGCCTTGGCATTGCGCAGAGATCTCGGCGAACCACAAGGGTTCGCTCTACGTACGACCGAATCGTCTGGCAATCCGGCCGTTTGTTGGAGGCCCGTCGCGCTGCGGCCTTCATGGCGGCCCGCCCACCCTGCGCAATGCCAGCTAAAGCGAGCCGGTCCACTCAGCGGCCGGTCCGCCGGGCCGAGGCATTCCTGGCCGATCGACCATTCCCAGAGGTGCGTCCCATGCCGGCCTCCGTCCCGTCCTGTCCACCCGGCCCGACCGCCTCCGCCTCGCCGATTCCCGATCCCATGACGCCGCAGCCGGCCTGGCCAGCGGCGTCGCCGTGGGTGGGCCGTGAGGCCGAACTCGCCACCATCCATCGCCTGCTGGTCGACCAGGGGGTGCGCTTGCTCACCCTGACGGGGACGGCCGGGGTCGGCAAGACCCGCCTCGCCCACGAAGCGGTCGCCAGCTTCACCCGCGACAACGACCCCTTCGACACCATCGTCGTGGTCCCGCTTGCCGCGGTCGTGGATTCGGAAACGGTGGTCGCGGAGATCGCCAAAGCGATGGGCCTGCGCGATGGCGGAGGCATTCCCCTCCCCGACTCGATCCGGCTCGCCTGCGGCGACCGGCGCACGCTCCTCGTCCTCGATACGTTCGAACATGTGACCGCCGCCCGTGAGGACCTGACCGGGTTGCTGGCTGCCTGTCCCGATCTCACCATGCTGGTCACCAGCCGCACTCCCCTCCATGTCTATGGCGAGCAGCAGGTGACCGTCGAACCGTTTCCGGAGGCGGTGGCGGTGGTTCGGGAGTCCGGTTCGGGCGAGATCCCCGATCCGCTTCCGGATGCCGTGGCGCTCTTCCTGGAGCATCTTCGCCTCGCCGACCCCGGGTTCGTCCTCACCCTGGACGCGTACGCACGGATCGCGGCGATCTGCCAGCGCCTGGATGGCATACCCCTCGCCATCGAACTGGCCGCCTCCCGCACGCGCGAACTCGGCCTCTCCCAGCTGCAGGATCGCCTGGACCGACGACTCCACGCCCTCCAGCGCGACTCCCCGGATGTCCCCATGCGGCAGCGTTCGATGAATGGCGCGATCGCGTGGAGCTACGACCTGCTTCCGCCAGAAGACCGAACGCTCCTGCGCCGGGTGTCGATCTTTCCCGGGGGCTTCTCGGTAGCCGCCGTCGAGGCAGTGAGCGACGACCATTCCAGCCGGCCGGCCCTGGCCTCGCTCTCGTCCCTCGTCGATTCCAGCCTGATCCGGCCCGTCACGGATGCGGCCGGGGAGGATCGGTTCGCCTGCTTCGAGGCCGTCCGAGAGTTCGCCCGCGAGCAACTGGAACGCCAGGGCGAGAGCCAGGCGGCTCACCGGCGCATGGCGGAGACGCTGATCGCCTTCGGTCGGGAGATCGAACCGAATCTCTACCGGGGCCGGGATCTGCCCACCCAGCTTTCCCGGATCGATGCCGAGCTGCCGAACCTGCGGGCGGCGATGACGTGGGCGGATACGCACGATCCCGCCCTGCTCGTTGCGCTCAGCGCGCCGCTGGGACAGTACTGGCTGCGCCGTTCGATGCTCACGGAGGGTCGGTCCTGGGCCGAACGCATCCTCGCTCATGGCGACGACCTGTCCCCGTCCCAACGCCTGCGAGCCCTCGTGGACCGATCGCGGATGATGACCTACCAGGCCGATCCCGGGGTCAGCGCCGTCCATGCCGAGGCCACCGCCCTCGCTCGCGCGATCGGCGATGCGGAACGCGAACTCGATATCCTCGCCTCGCGCATCGTCGCGACGATGATCCGGGGAGACTACGCCGATGTCCGGGGTCTGCTGGCGGAGGCCCAGCGTATCGAACGGGCGAATCCCGTGCCTGTACGGCTGAACGCCGGCCGGCCGCAAGTGCTCCGCATCCTGGGCGCGGTTGCCATCATGGAGGAAGGCGACCTCGACACCGCGACGGCGCTGGTCCGCGAGAGCCTGATCATCGCCCGCGTCGAACAGGACGAAGCCGTCGCCATGATCGCGTCCCGCGTGCTCGGCGGCATCCAGAGCAGCCAGGGCTATCACGCCGAGGCATTCGGGCATTTCCAGCAGGCGCTCCGCGCCTACTTCCGCGTGGGGGAGCGCTGGACGAGCGCGGTGGCCACCCTCGAGATCGCCTGGGAGGTCATTGAGGTCCGCCCCGCCCTGAGCGCCCGCCTGTTCGGCATCGCCGATCACCTGATGGCCTCGATCGGCCTCGGCCCGATCGGCAACCGGGACAGCCCGCCGCGCCGCTGGCGGCACCTGAAGGGCATCGCCATCGAGCCTGGTGTGTGGGACGAGGCCTACCAGGCAGGCTTTGCCGAACCCCTCGCCCAGGCCGTGGAGTCCGTGCTGGTCCTCGAATACCCGGGCGCGTCGGGCCGCCGGTCACCTCAGGCGAATGCCCCGTCGGTGGACCCTGCACCGCTGACCGCGTTGAGCCGCCGCGAGCGCGAGGTCCTGGCGCTGATCATCGAAGGCCGCACGGATCGCGACATCGCCACCCAGCTGGGCATCCGCTACCGGACGACGACGACCTACGTCGCCAGCATCTTCGCCAAGCTCCACGTCACATCCCGCGCGGGCGCGGCGGCGATGGCCGTCCGCTACGGCCTCGACCGGCCAGAGGCGTGAGCGATCCCTCATCCCGACTCGGCTCCGATATCGGTAGTTTCTACGATACCCGGGGCCTGTTCCGCCCTCCTATGATGCTGGGCGGAACGGGCTCAGCGTCATGGGGGCGCCGGGGCGGCGGGCCACGGTCGAGGATGGAGACTCGGGAACGACCGGTGTCACGCGAGGGAGGCAACCAGGCCAGACACGGATGGAGCCGGGGGAAACAGCGTCGGCAGACAACGTTCGGATTGTCCAGGAGAGGAACGATTCCATGGTCAAGACCCTTCGCGTCGCCATCGTGGCGATGCTCGCGCTGGTCGCGGGAATGGCGGCATCGAACGCATCGGCGCAGATGATGCACTACACCCTGAATGTCGTGGTCGAGACCGAGGATGGCAGCGCCATTCCGGCCGGCCAGGTCTGCGTCAGCGGCGAAGTCGATCCCATCTGCCAGGACATCCCCGACGGCACGCCGTCCGGGCGGGAGTTCGCCTTCCCCGATCTGGCCCTCGGCCAGCACGATGTTACCGTGAACGCTGATCCCTACCTCGAGGCGGTCGATACCGTCGACTTCTCCGAGGACCAGCAGGTGGTCACGCTCACCCTGCAGATGGAAGTGACCCCGGGCGAGACGCCGACCGCGGTTCCGGCCCTCCCGGACACCGGTGCGGGCATCACGGCCTCCCACGATGGCGGTTCTATCTCGTTCCTCCTGGTCACCGGGCTGCTTGGCGCGGCGGGCGCCCTCGCCGTGGCGTCGGCCACCTTCCGGCGCAAGGTTCGCTAGTCGTCAACGAAGCCGGGGGTGTGGAGATCACACTCCCGGCTTCGTCGTGTCGGGATGGTCACGCTCCCGCCCAACGCCACCGATCCAGCACACGAGCGCTCCGCGTGCCACAATTGCGCCG
>JBQCJS010000155.1:0-5049 GCA_051952485.1 Thermomicrobiales bacterium
GGACGTTTCCGATTTCCACGACCTTCGGCTCCTGATGAATGACGAAAATGGCGTGAGCCTCGACGGTCAATTATACGCCATTTGGCCCGTCTTCATCAGGAATCGACCGCGTACGTACACCCGTCGAGGGCGGCATCGTCCCTCTTTCGACGTTGCCAATCGGCTCGGGAAAGCGACAGTTTCCAACACCGACACGACGAGGGCGGCCGGAGCTATGTCCAGCCGCCCTCGGGCGTTCGTATCCGGCTCGAAGGGCTGCCCTCAGCCGAGAATGCGCTTCTTCGCCGCCGCGAATTCCTCGTCGGTCAGGGCGCCTGCCTCATGAAGTTTCGCGAGGCGCTCCAGCTGGGCGATCTGGTCCTGGCCCGCCGCCCCGCCGCTTGTCTGGTTGCCGATGGAGCCGGCCATCGCCTGGCCGATCGCCACCCCGGCGCCAAGGCCCGCCCCGGTGGAGGCCATGTCACCAGCCCCGCCCGGATTCTGCGCGGCATCGCCGATGGCTTGCGCCGTCTTGAACTTCGTGTAGTCGTCCAGGTTCCCGATGGCCGCGATCCCGGAGCGCTCGTCGATCCGCTGCTGGACCTCGTCCGGTGGCGTGATCGCCGCGATCTGGAAGCTCGTCAGCTCCAGGCCCATCCGTGAGAAGTCGTCCGCCAGCGCCACCCGGGTGCCATCGGCGATCTGCTTCGTCATGCCCTGGATATCGAGTATGGACGTGCTCTGCTTGCCGAGGATGTCGTTGAACTCCGAGAGGATGAGCCCCCGGAAGAAGTCCTCGTTCGAGCCGGTGGTGACGCTGCCCTGCTGCCCGACGTACTGGTTCACGAACAGCTGGGGATCGCGCACGCGCAGGCTGTAGGTGCCGAAGGCGCGAAGCCGCACCATGCCGAGCTCGGAGTCGCGATAGACCAGCGGTTGCGCCGATCCCCACTTGAGATCGGTGTGGTCCCGCATCGAGACGAAGTAGACCTCGGCCGTGAACGGGGTCCGCCCGCCGAAGGGAAGGTTGATCAGGCCGCCGAGCAAGGGGATGTTCTTCGTCTCGAGCGTGAAGCGCCCGGGTCCGAACGTGTCGAGCGCCTTGCCGTCCCGGTAGAAGACGGCCTGCTGGCTCTCCCGCACGATCAGCTGCGATCCGAGGGCGAAATCGCCCGATCCGTTCTCCGGAATCCGGTGGACGAGTTCCCCGGTCCGCTCGTTCGGATACTCGATGACATCGATGATGGCCATGCGTTCCTCCGCTTTCCTGAGAACGGCCCGGCGGGTCGCGATGCCCGCCAGGCCGTTCCCCTCACGAATGCCGGATGACGAACCGGTTACTCGTCGACCTGCGTCACCTTGTAGGTGGTGGTCGTGGCGTCATCGTCGTCGGAGCCCGCCGCGGTCGCGGAGAGGGCGCCCGCCACATCGCTGCTGCCGGACTTCAGCGCCTCCAGCTCCTTCTCGATATCGACGTCATAGTCGAGTTCCTGGAACTGCGTGTCGAACGAGTTGTCCCCGAGCTCCTGGTAGGCAGCCGCCTCGGCCTCGTTGCTGCGGATCTTGCGCTCGATGCGATCCAGCTCCGAGGAGGCGTCCAGCGGGGAGAGGGAGGACACGGTGGCGGATGCCTGCTGCGTGACCTTCTTCTGGACCTCGGCGCGCCGCTGGCGAGCGATCAGGCTCTCCTTCTGGCTGACCGTGGTCTGGTACTTGGACTCGAGCTGGTTCAGCTGCGACTTCAGCTTCTCGACGGTCTGCTTCTGGATGTCCAGCTGCTGCTTGTAGACGGCTGCGTTCTCGTCCGCGTCCTTCTTGCGGCGCAACGCCTCGCGCGCGAGGTCGTCCTTGCCGGCCGCGACCGCACGCTTCGCCTTCTCGCCCCATTCGGCGGCGAGCTTGGCGTTCTCTTCGTAGTCCGCCTCGAGCTCCTTCTCCTGGGCGATCATCGCGGCGACCTGGGTCTTCGCGGTACCGATGCCCTGCTGCATGTCCCGAAGGATCTGCTCCAGCATCTTCTCCGGGTCTTCCGCCCGGTCCAGGAGATCGTTGACGTTGGCGCGAACGAGATTGGAGATGCGATCGAAGATACCCATGGGTCTCACTCCTTGGCGCTACTTCTCGGGTGTGCCGTAGACGATGACGTCATCGTTGTGAACCGGCTTGCCGGTGAACTGGTGCCGGGTGCCGCTCAGGACGAGCAGGACCCCGACATCCCCATCCTCGGTGCCGGGTGTGACCGCATATTCGGCTGGAACTCGCTGCTTCGAACCCTTGCCCGTGTCGACGGTCGCCGTCGCGGCGCGGGTGGTGGGGTCGAAGGCAGCGTTCGACTCATCGGCAGCCTCCTCGACCAGCTGCGCCGACGGGATGTCCGGCGTCGACGATCCGATAAACCAGACGGCATTGCCATCCGCATTCTTGCCAACGCGGATGAAGGAGACTCGCGTTTCCCCGTCCGCGAGGGCGACCACCGCATTCGCGAGGTAGTCGTCTCCGAGGACCGAGAAGGCCGCGCCCCGTGTCACCTCCAGGAACGGACTCGGTGGCGGCGGCACGGTCGTGTCGAGCAGGTTCAGCACGGCGGTGTCGGTCGTGGGTTTCGCGGTCTCGACCACCGTACCGCGCGTCGAGAAGAGCAATTCGATCTCGCCCACCGCCCTGGAAATCGCGTCGACCTTGTCGGAGGAATCGACTCCAGCCTGGGCGAGTTTCGCGAGATCGGCCGTCTTCTTCTGGATCGTGATGTCGAAGAGCCGCATCTGCTCCAGGGCGCTCGTATCGATGGCCCCATCGGCGAAGATCCCGGTGAACCCATAGGATGCCGTGCGGATGCGGTCGGCCAGCGTGCGCGTCCGGGTAGTGACGGCTTCCGTGGCGGAGACCTGCGAGAGGTCGCCCTTGGCGACCTGCGCGGCGCTGGCGCCAGTCATCGCATCGACGACCTGGACCAGCTGGTCCGCCGCCGCGACGCGCACCTGCTTGTCGAGATCGCGCCGGCCCTCCTTGTCCTGGTACTCGGTGTATCCCGGAATGCTGCGAAGCATGCCCGCTGCCCAATTCACGCTGCGACCTCCTTGTTGCCAGGGACGTTCCGGGGTCCTAGAGGAAGATCTCCGCGCCACAGTATGGACACTTGATCAGTCCCTTTCCGGCGAGTTCCAACTGGCCTCCGCAATTCGGACACGTCGACCGGGATGTCAACTCTTTCGCGTCTACAGAGTAGAGCATTCCCTTGTCCCAGTCCACATAACCCGAGAAGAGGCCGCGTCCGACCAGCGCCAGCAGATCGGCCTGGACCCGCTCCGTGGAAGAGTTCAGGTCGAGCACAAGATTGGCGATCGAGACCTGGCCGCGCGTCTTCACCATGTCGAGCAACTTCCGCTGCTCGTCGATCGCGGCCATCTGCCTCGTCTCGGCGTTGCCCTTCACCAGCATGAAGATGCCGCCGCCCACCAGGGGAAGCACGATCACGCCGAAGAGGATCACGAGCGCGAAGGCCGCACCGCTGCCGCGCATCACGCCCTCGTTCTTCGCCGAGAGGACCCACACCGCGATTCCCGCGCCAAGGACGGCGCCGACCGCGATCAGGATGATACCGACCGTTCGTCCGGATGACCTCACCGCGAACCTCCTGGGAGCACGTTCGTCGTTGCGGGCGCCATGTCCGCAGCGGGGACGAGACCTGACATACCGGCCACTACATCGGATTATCGGTGATCGCGAACATGAATTCGCCCTTGCACGCAACGTCTCCATTCACCGTCGCGAGCCCGGTCCCCGTTCCGATGTTCCGGCGAACCTTCCCGAGTTCGACCTCCAGGCGGACCGTATCGCCCGGCTTCACCTGCCGCTTGAAGCGGACGCTGTCGATCCCCGCGAAGAGCGCGATCTTCCCGGCGTACTCCTCCATGCTGAGCATCGCCACCGCGCCGACCTGCGCGATCGCCTCGACGATCAATACCCCCGGCATCACCGGGTACTCCGGGAAATGTCCCTGGAAGAACGGTTCGTTGGCGGTGACGTTCTTGATGCCCACCGCGCGCTGACCCGGTTCCAGCTCCAGGATCTGGTCCACGAGCAGGAATGGATAGCGATGTGGGATGATCTTCCGGATGGCGAGCGAATCCAGCGGCAACTCCAGCGTCACAATCATCCTCCCTCTCACGTTCCGGCCATCGATGCCGGCGAGCGCCATGTGACGACTCCTGAACGAAAGCATACCAATCCGGTGCATGAAGAGGGGAAGGGATGCCGCACGAACGCCCTGCACACCTGACCATCCTTGGCGCGGGCGCGTGGGGAACCACGCTCGCCCTGCTGGCCGATCGCGCCGGCGCGGAGGTGACGCTGGTCGCCCACCGGCACGAGAATGCGCGCGTGATGGCGGAGCGTCGTCGCCATCCCCGATCCCTGCCGGGCATCATGATTCCGCAAGGGATCACGATCGCCGCGCTCGGTGACGACCTTCCTGCTTCTGACGTCATGGTCGTGGCCGTGCCGACCCAGAACCTGCGGTCGGCCCTCGCTCTGCTTGCGGCGCCCCTCGCGGACGCGCCGATCGTGTCGGCGGCGAAGGGCATCGAACTCGGGACACTCCTCCGCCCCTCGCAGGTGATCGCGGACGTCCTCCACCGGGAACCGGGGAAGGGGATCGTCGTGCTCTCCGGGCCGAACCTCGCCACGGAGATCGCGGAAGGTCTGCCCGCTGCGGCCGTCGTTGCGGGAAGCGATGCCGGGCTCACGCGCACGGTGCAGCGGACACTCGGTTCGAGCCGGTTCCGGCTCTATACCGGCGGCGATCCGGCTGGCGTCGAGCTGGGTGGGGCGCTCAAGAACATCGTGGCGATCGGCGCGGGAATCGCCGATGGCCTTCATCTGGGGGACAACGCCAAGGCCGCCTTCATCACGCGGGGACTTGCCGAGATCGCGCGCCTCGGGGTCGCCCAGGGAGCCGAGGCGCTCACCTTCAGCGGTCTCTCCGGTATCGGCGATCTCCTGGCCACCTGCGCGAGCACGCGCTCGCGGAATCACCGCGTCGGTGTGGAGCTGGCGATGGGACGGTCGCTC
>JBQCJS010000156.1:0-5116 GCA_051952485.1 Thermomicrobiales bacterium
CGGATTCCGGCTGAAGGCTGCTGCCAGGGCGTGGGAAATCACGTCATCGGAAACGTCGTGGATGAGATAGAGGTTGGTCCAGAGGGTCATCACCCCTCCTCCTGCGCGAGCGTTCGTCGCTGCCAGATCGCTAGCGCCCATTCTATCTGATCGTCGGAAAGACCTTCCCGCTGAAAGCGAACGGTGACGCGCGGCGACACTCCGCCTTCTGCTTTCAGGATCAGGAGGGCGCGATGAGTTCCTCGATCCAGCGGGCCGATGAAGCCGGGACCGCTCGCCGGGAAGAAGGTGCCGCCGCCCTTGTCGACATAGACACGCCCATTGATCTCGTACCGATTGCCGTCAAACCGGCGGGCCTCTCCGCGATTGATGGCCGCGATCTCGGCCCAGACTGTCTCCATCATTTCCGGCGGAACCAGCGTCGTGAATGGCTTGACGCGATCGTCGAGGGCGAGCAGGGAGTGCCGCCGCGCCATTCTGCGCAGCGGCTCCCGTGGCCGAGGTCCGAAACCGATATCGTCTGGTCGATCACCCATTGCGCACGATGCCACCTTCCGTTCGGGTGGTTCTCCGCAGCGGGATCAGGAGGCCACCGTCGCGTCGCCGAGGAACCGCTTGAACCAGGCGAGCGTGCGCCCCAGCAGGTCGATCCGGTGCGCGGGATGGCCGTCCCAGACGAAGAGGTGCGATTCGCCGGGATAGCGGATGAACTCGGTCTCGACGCCGAGTTTCATCAGCGAGATGAAGATCTGCTCGCCCTGACCGATCGGGCAGCGCTCGTCCGCCTCGCCGTGCACCACCATCGTCGGCGTCACGGCGTTCTGGATGAACTCCGAGGGCGAGCGTTCGAGCAGCGCCGCACGCTCCTCCCAGAAGGGCGCGTCGGTATCCAGCGCGTTGAAGTCCGGCCCGATATCGCTCGTCCCGAAGAACGATTCGAAATCGAAGCAGGGCGCCCCCACGATCGCGGCCTTGAAGCGATCCGTGTGCCCGATCGCCCAGCTCGTCATGTAGCCGCCGTAGGAGTAGCCGAAGATGCCGGTGCGCTCCGGATCGACATAGGGGAAGGTCAGGACATGATCGAGGATCGCTTGCAGGTCCTTCCAGTCCTCGCCGCCCCAGTCGCCGAACACCTGCTTGCCGAAGTCCGGGCCGTAGGACCCCGAACCGCGCGGATTCGGCTTGAGGATCAGCATGTCGTTCGTCGCGAAGACCTGCCCCATCTCGTCGATGTTCGGGGCGTGCCAGTAGGTCGGGCCGCCGTGGACATCCAGCACCAGCGGGTAACGCTTCGCGGGATCGAAGTCCGCCGGCTTGAAGAGCCACCCCTCGATCGTGTACGGCTCGCGCTCGACCGTGACGACCTCCCACGTCGCCGCCGGGGTCTCCGCGAAGAAGGCGCGTCCCTCGTCGACCAGCACCGTGGTTTCGCCGGTCGCGAAGTCGAGCCGGCTCAGCCCGGCGACGCCTTCGAGCGAGGTCATCGCCGCGATCGCGCCGCTGCCATCGGGCAGCATGGCCGCCTCGGTGCCGTGCCAGTCGGTGTGGGCGAGTTCGGTCACCTCCCCGGACGCGGTATCGAGCGACCAGAATCCGGTCCGGGCGCGGAAGAGCCCGTGAATGGCAAGGTGGGTCGCGTCCAGCCAGACGGGCCCGCTCGCCCGGCTCATCGCCAGGAAGTCGACCTCATCGGTGAGTGCCGTCGCGGCGCCGGTGGCCAGGTCATAGCGATGCCAGGTTTCGGCTGGCTGCACGTTCTCGGACCGGGCGAAGACGACGGCCGTCCCATCGGGTGTCCAGTGCGGCAGGCTGACCCAGTGGCGGGGGCCGGCGTCGACGGTCGTGATCTCGCCGGACGCGAGGTCGAGGATGCCGAGTTTCGCCAGGAATCCGTTGTGGGTGCTGGTCGTGACGGCGATCTTCGTCCCGTCCGGCGACCAGACCGGGGACGTGTGATCGACGAGGTCGTGCGTTTGCTGCACCCGTTCGCCGTTGCTGACATCGACCGTGAAGACCTGCAACCGCACGTCGTTCAGGTAGCCGTAGACGTCGCTCTTGTAATCCATCCGCTTCACGACGCGGACCGGAGCCGGAGCCTTCGGGTCGCGCGGAGTCTCGTCGGGGTTCTCCGGATCGACACGGGCGAGGTAGAGCAATGTCGATCCGTCCGACGACCAGGCGAGATCGGCGATCGCGACGGCATGCCTGGTGATCGTTCGCGCGTCGCCACCGGCCTGGAGATCGAGCAGCATGATCGCCGCGCCATCGTCGCTGGCCCGGATGAACGCGAGCGACGAGCCGTCCGGCGACCAGGCAGGGGAATGATCCCCGGCCTCGCTCCAGGTCAGGCGACGGGCTCCCGACCCGTCGATGCCGGCCAGCCACAGTTGTGGCTGGGGTTGCCCGGACTCGGGGCTGACCTCGATCCGCACCCAGGCGAGGCGGGTTCCGTCCGGGGAGACGCGCGGACTGCCGATCCTGGGGAGTTCGTTGACGATGCGTTCGGGCGAGATGGGGGTGGCCATGGGTGCCTCCGGGGGGTGAGACCTTCGCGAACGGTCAGGCTTCCGCCTCGCCGCACCATTCGATCGCCGTCAGCGCGATCGTTTCGATTGCCCCGAGGACATCGTCCACACCGATCCACTCGTCGGGACCGTGCGCGCTGCCCTCACCGACGCTGCCTGCGCCGTAGGTGACCGTCGGCATGTCCCCGAACAGGGTGAAGAGCCGCAGGTCGAGGCCCGCCGAGATCGCCGCCATTTCCACCGGCTTGCCCGTCGAGACCTCATGGGCGCGGTTGACGGCCTGGGCGATCGGCTCGTCGGGGGAGACCTCCGCTGATTCGAACTGGCCGCCGAACCACTCCAGCAGCGGCGGATGTTCGCGCAGCCACTCGTCCTGCTGGACGACGGCGTCGATGCGGGCGGCGGTCGCGGCCATCATCTCCCCGATCGTCTCCGCCGGGAGGAAACCGAGCCGCCCCTCGGCGATCAGGGTTTCCGGCACGGTCGAGGCCCAGGTGCCGGCCTTCACGACGCCCACGCTGATCGGGAACTTGTCGACCATGCCGTCGTAGAGGGGATGGGAGAGGGTCGCGGTGCGTTCGGCTTCCCACGCCAGCAGGTCCTGGAAGATCGGCACGAACTTCTCCAGCGCGGAGACGCCCTGATGCCGGGTCGCGCCGTGGGCCGAGCGCCCGGTGACGGTGATCCGGAAGACCAGCGAGCCACCCTGGGCGATCACGAGGCGGCGCTCGGTGGGTTCGGTGATGACGACGGCATCCGCCTTGTGGCCGCGCAGCACGAGGCTGAGCGCGCCGACGCCGCCATCCTCCTCGCCGACCGTCGCCGCGACGGTGACATCCCCGGCCAGCTTCACCCCGACATCGTCCAGGGCCTTCAACGCCATCAGGTTGGTGACGACGCCCGCCTTCATGTCCATCGAACCACGACCGTAGACGCGGCCCGTCGCCTCATCCCACTCGCCAGCCGGATTCCGCGTCCACAAGGCAGGATCGCCCGCGGGTACCGTATCGACATGCCCCTGCAGCATCAGCGAGCGTCCGGTGTTCGGTTCCGCGCCGGGCCGGAGGCCGGCCAGGTTCGGCCGGTTCTCGTAGACCTCCTGTTCCCCGACGTGGAGGGTATAGGGCGCGATCTCCTCCTCCGTCGCCGACCAGCGGTCGACGGTCAGATCGAGCTCGCGCATCACGCGCTCGAAGACATCCTGGACGGCGGCCTCGTCGTTGGTCACGGACGGAACGCCGACAGCCTCCAGGATGAGGTCGCGGACCTCGTCCCGGCGGGCGGCGATGGCGGCGCGGATCTGGTCGCGGCGGGTCTCGAGGGATGGCGTGCTCATGCGAAGGCTCCAGGTTCTGAGGTGAGGGCGGAATGTCCGGAAATGAGGAACGAGGCAGGGTCAGGCGTTGGCGCGCAGGACCTCGGGGTTGACGATCGCGGCAGGCTCGGCGCCCTGCAGGACGGCGACGAGGTTGCCGGCAGCCATCGTCGCCATGTTGTTCCGCGTCTCGACCGTCGCGGAGGCGATGTGCGGGGCAATCACGCAGTTCGGCAGGTGGACGAGCGGATGGTCGGCGGGCAGCGGCTCCGGATCGGAGACGTCCAGGCCGGCGGCGGTGATGGTGCCGTCCTGCAGGGCTTCCAGCAGGGCGTTGGTATCCACCACCCGGCCCCGCGCCGCGTTGACCAGGATCGCGGTCGGCTTCATCAATGCCAGCTCGCGCTTGCCGATCAGGTGGTGGGTCTCCGGCGTGAGGGCGACGTTCAGCGAGACGAAGTCCGATTGCTGCAGCAACTCGTCGAGCGAGACGTAGGTGGCGTTGAACTCGCGGGCAGCCTCCGGGTCCTCCGTGCGGCTGTGGACGAGGAGCTTCATGTCGAAGCCGCTCGCCATGTGCGCCAGCCGCTTGCCGATCCGCCCGAACCCGACGATGCCGAGGGTCGCGCCCACGACGTTCTGCCCCAGCAGCACACGCGGTCCCCAGGTGTGCCAGCGCCCCTCCTTGATGTAATCCTTCGCCTCCGTGATGCGGCGGGCGGCGGCCATCAGCAGGGCGAAGGACATCTCCGCCGTGGCGGCATTCAGCACGTCCGGCGTGTTGCAGACGGCGACGCCGCGTTCGGTGGCGGCCTTCACATCGATGTTGTCATAACCGACCGCGTAGTTGGAGACGACGCGGATGCCGGGATGGGCGTCCAGGACGGGGCCGGTGATCTTGTCGTCGAGCAGGGTCAGCACGCCGTCAACCCCATCCAGCAGGGCATCCAGCTCGGCCGGCGTGGGCGGCATCTCGCCCTCCCACAGGCGCAGGTCGCACGCCGCGCGGATGAGATCGAGCCCGGCATCGGGGATATCGCGGGTGACGGCGACCAGGGGCCGGGAGCGAGATGCGGAACGGGAACCATCGGGGACGGACATACGAGGACTCCTGTGCGGATCGATGAGCAAGGCGGGTGAACGCTCCGCCTCTTGTATCCGGTCGCGGCGGAGAAGACAACACCCCGGGCGGGCGGCCCGCGAGAGTGCCCGAGTGGGCTCCCCGCATTGGTGTGTTCGGTCCGGATTCGGGGGTGCAATCGACGCGCCGTTCTCC
>JBQCJS010000157.1:0-2400 GCA_051952485.1 Thermomicrobiales bacterium
TGCTCTAATACTCGGCCGCCTCAGCCCGCAACCCGCCAGGGGTTCGCCCGTCCGTCAGTGTGGGGTGGCGTGGCGGGTGGGCGAGCCCTCCCCACCCAGGACCACGCGATGTCCATCACGCGCTACATCCTCCGCCGCCTGCTGCTGATCGTGCCGGTGATCTTCGGCATCTCCCTGCTCACGTTCGCCCTCTCGCACATCGTGCCGGGCGACCCCGCGCGGCTCGCCGCCGGACCGCAGGCGCCGGAATCGACCTACCTCCAGATCCGCGAGCAGTTCGGGCTGGACAAGCCACTCCCCGTCCAGTACTGGCACTACCTCACCGGCCTGGTGCAGGGCGACTGGGGCGATTCGATCCTCTCCCGCCGCCCGGTGCTGGACGACCTGAAGGTCTACTTCCCCGCCACGCTGGAGCTGGTGCTGGTGGCGATGGCCATCGCCATCGCGATCGGGATTCCGCTCGGCATCCTCTCCGCCGTGAAGGCCGACCGCATGCCGGATCACATCGCCCGCGTCATCTCCCTGGTCGGGGTGAGCGTGCCGGCCTTCTGGCTCGCCCTGCTCCTGCAGCTCTTCTTCGGCCTGAAGCTCGGCTGGCTGCCCATCGGCAGCCGCCTCGATGCCCTGACCCCGCCGCCCACCGACATCACCGGCATGTTCCTCCTCGATTCCGTGCTGACGTGGAACTGGCCGGTCTTCTGGGAAGCCCTGCGGCACATCATCCTGCCGGCCCTGACCCTCAGCCTGGCCTCGCTCGCCACCATCTCCCGATTCACCCGCGCCAGCCTGCTCGAAGTGCTGGGGCAGGACTATGTGCGCACCGCCCGCGCGAAGGGGCTGAACGAGCGGGGCGTGATCGTGAAGCACGCGCTGCGCAACGCCTTCATCCCGACGCTGACGATGATCGGCCTCTCCTTCGGGTGGTCGATGGGTGGCTCCGTGCTGGTGGAGACGGTCTACGACTGGCCGGGCATCGGCCTCTACGCGACGAAATCCGCCCTGACGCTCGATTTCATGCCGATCATCGGGATCGCCCTGCTGTATGGCATCGTCTTCAGCCTCATCAATCTCATCGTCGACATCACCTATGGCTTCCTCGATCCGCGGGTGAGCAATGCCTGAATCCATGCCGAATTCCCCTGCGCCGGAGATGATCGTCCATGCGTGAGCCCGCTGCCGCGTCCCTCGCCCAGGCGGGGACGCCCCTTGCCAGCAGCCAGCGCCGGTGGGGGCTGAGCCCGGAGACGAAGCGCGCCTTCCGCAAGTTCCGGCAGAGCCCGCTCTCGCTGGCCGGCCTGATCGTCATCGTCATCATCGTGGCGATCGCGCTGGTCGGGCCGTTCTTCGTGCCCTACCCGCGCGATGCCACCGGCGCGGTCCACATCGCCCAGAAGCTGAAGCCGCCCTCCTCGGAGCACTGGTTCGGCACGGACAACGTCGGCCGCGATGTCTTCACCCGGGTGATCGTGGGCGCGCGCACCTCGCTGCTGGCCGGTGTCACCGTCATCATCCTGGCGCTGGCGATCGGCACGCTGCTCGGCGCGGTGGCGGGATTCTTCGGCGGCTGGGTCGGCAACGTGATCATGCGGATCACCGATATCTTCCTCACGATCCCTGACCTGATCCTGGCGATGGCCTTCGCCGCCGCGCTCGGTCCTGGCCTCTTCAACGTGATGGTGGCGGTGTCACTGGTCTGGTGGCCGGGCTACTGCCGGCTGGTGCGGGCAAACGTGATCGCGCTGCGGAACGCGCAGTTCGCGGAGGCGGCATCGTCGCTCGGGGCGAGCCAGGGCCGGGTGCTCTTCCGCCATGTCCTGCCGAACGCCTTCTCGACGGTGCTGGTGAAGGCCTCGATGGACGTCGGGTTCGCAGTGCTGACGACGGCGGGGCTGGGATTCATCGGCCTCGGCGTGCAGCCGCCCTCGCCAGACTGGGGGCAGATGGTTTCCGAGGGCCGGAAGTACCTCCGCGATGCGTGGTGGTACTCGACCTTCCCCGGCCTGGCGATCCTTCTGACGGTGATGGCGTTCAACCTGCTGGGCGACGGGTTGCGGGACGTCTTCGACCCCCGCCGACGGATGCGCTGACCTGACGGAGTCCAGATATCCCGAGCGCACGAAGAGGCATCAGTTCGCTGCACTGGTGCGTCTCTGCGCGCGCTCCCGGCAGGTGGTGGCCAGGCACGAGCGATCACGGCCCGGAGGGGCGATCCTTGTGATCGCCTTTGTGGCATCGGCAATCCCGGGCAAACACTAGGATCGCCCGGGATTGCCGATGCCACAAAGTCTTGCCGGAATGCCTTCCGCCCAGCCTCCAGCGCGCATCCCGGCAAGGCCATCCACGCCTCACACCCGTCCGTATTCCTCCGGGTAGAGGCGCGGGCGCAGGATGAACCACCCC
>JBQCJS010000158.1:0-8846 GCA_051952485.1 Thermomicrobiales bacterium
GCCCTGCGCGGCGTTCGCGCGCGATTTCTTGGCCATGCGACGTCGTTGCCCTTTGCGGATTCGCGATAGTCCGGGTGGAGCGGGGCTCACGCGCCCCGCTCCAGCGTTGAAAGCGTCTCGATGCGGAATCGGGCCTAGCGGCGCAGCCGCTCCTGGATGTACGGTCCGACCTCGTCGATCGCAATCCGCTCCTGCATGGTGGTGTCGCGGTCGCGTACCGTCACCGCGCCGTCTTCGAGGCTGTCGAAATCGACCGTGAAGCAGAAGGGCGTGCCGATCTCGTCCTGGCGGCGGTAGCGCTTCCCGATATTGCCGGTCTCATCGTAGTCGATCAGTACCCCGAGGTCGCCCTGGACCTGCGCGAAGATGTCACCGGCCAGGGAGGTGAGCTCCGGCTTCTTCGCCAGCGGGAGGATGGCCGCCTTGTAGGGCGCCAGCTTCGGGTCGAGCCGGAGCACCACGCGCGTGTCCGGCTTGCCGTTCACGTCGGCCGTTTCCTCCTCGTCGTAGGCGTCCAGCATCACCGTGATAAACGTACGCTCCACCCCGAAGGTCGGTTCTATGACATGCGGCAGGAAGCGCCGGTTGTTCGCCTGGTCGAACCAGGTGAGGTCGACCCCGCTGGCGTCCTGATGGCTGCGAAGGTCGTAATCGGTGCGATAGGCGAGGCCATAGAGCTCACCCCAGCCGAGCGACCCGGGGAAGAGGTATTCGTAGTCCGCCGTCCGCTTCGAATAGTGCGAGAGCTTCTCCGGGGCGTGCTCGCGGACGCGGACATGCTCGGGATTGAGGCCGATCGCCTCGATCCAGGCTCGCTGAGCGGCCAGCCACGCCTCGAAATGCTGTTCCCACTCGTCCGGATGGATGAAGTACTCGATCTCCATCTGTTCGAACTCGAGCACCCGGAAGATGAAGTTCCCCGGTGTGATCTCGTTGCGGAACGCCTTGCCGATCTGGCCGACCCCGAACGGCACCTTCACCCGCGATGAGGCGAGGATGTTCTTGTACTGGACGAAGATGCCCTGCGCCGTCTCGGGCCGCAGGTACACCTCGGTGCCCGTCTCCGAGAGCGGGCCGATGGTCGTCCTGAACATCATGTTGAACTGCCGCGCGTCCGTCAGCGTCGGGTTGCCGCAATTGGGACAGCGCAGGTTCGCTTCGCGGATGAGGCGCGACATCTCATCGGCGCTCATGCCGTCGGCATCCTCGATGCCGAGGCGCTGCTCCAGGAGGTGATCGGCGCGGAAGCGGGCCTTGCAGGTCTTGCAGTCCACCAGCGGGTCGTTGAAGTTCACGACGTGGCCGGATGCCTCCCAGACGCGCGGGTGCATGAGGATGCCGGTATCGAGGCCAACCATGTCGCGGCGCTGGTGGATGAACGTCTTCCACCAGAGCTGCTTGATGTTGTTCTTCAGTTCGACCCCGAGCGGGCCGAAGTCCCAGGTGTTGGCGAGTCCCCCATAGATATCGGAACCGGGGAAGACGAAGCCGCGCCGCTTCGAGAGCGCGACGATCTTCTCCATCGTCGCCGCGCGTGGGCGGGGCTGGGCCTCGGATGTCGTGGCCGGGGACGCGGATGTGGACATGGGGCGGTCACTTTCTGGCCGCGCGCGGGGGGCGGCGATGAGCATGGCGAAGGAGAGCAGCGGGTCTGGCGAAGGTGCGGGGAGGAACGTCGCGTCGTCCGTGGCTGCCTGGCGGCAACCGGACGATGCCTACGCGCCTCCCTCGGGACCGGCGCCGCTACCTGCGCCACCGCCGTTGGGGGCGCCCTCACCGTCGCTCGCCGCGACCGGGCGGGCGCCCGGCTGGCTTGCCAGCTCGCGGTAGATCTGCGTGGTGGCCAGGCTGACGTGCCCGAGCAGTTGCTGGACATCGCGCAGCTCAGCGCCGTCCCGGACCGCGTGGGTCGCGAAGGAGTGGCGGAGGGTATGTGGCGTGATGTCGGCGATTCCGGCGCGTTCCGCGTACCCCTTGAGGATGAGCCAGAACCCCTGGCGGGTCAGCCGGCCGCCCCGGTGGTTCACGAAGAGCGGCGTCGCGCCTTCCACCACCAGCAACGGGCGGGCGTCGCGGAGGTACACGTCCACGGCGTTGATCGAGCGCTGTGTGAGCGGCACGGTGCGCGTGCGCCCAGCCTTGCCGGCGCACGTCACGCACCCCGCACCGAGGTCGAGATCGCCCAGGTCGAGGGCGACGAGCTCGCTCACGCGCATCCCGGTGGCGTAGAGGACTTCGAGCATGGCGCCATCGCGGACGGCCTCCGGCTTGGCGGAGCCGTCGGCGCTCGGCTGGGCCAGCAACCGGGCGATCTCGGCTTCGGAGATCGCTTTCGGGACGTATCGCTCGACCTTGGGGGAACTCAGCGCCTTCCCGACATCCGACGTCGTCTCCTGCCCGGCATGGAGGGCGTGGCAGAACGACTTGAGCGCGGCCGTCTTGCGGGCCACGGTGGACGGCGCATAGGCGCGCTCCCGCAGGTGCAGGACGTACGCCCCGACGTGGGCCTCGGAGAGGTCGTTCCAGCACCCGACTGCCTCGATCCGGTCTTCCTCCGGCGGGCTCGCCACATAGGACCGGAACTGCTGGAGGTCGTTCCGGTAGGCGGCGATGGTATTGGCGGAGAAACCGCGTTCCGATTGCAGGTCGGACAGGAAGCGCTCGATGCGATCCTCCATGCCAGGACGGTCCTTTCAGGGTTCGACGCCGGTTCTTCAGGCGCGCGCGGAGTGTGGGAGCGTCAGGGAGGTCGGGTCCGCGCGCCAAGGTCTGTCTATTATGTCAGGTGTTGGCCGATCATGCCGCCGCCAGCGCCGACGAGAGGTCCACGTACGGGAGACCGAACGCCTCGGCGACACCCGGATAGGTCACATGCCCATTCAGGACGTTCACTCCGGCGGCCAGGGCCGGATCGGCCGCGGTCGCCGAGGCGAGTCCCTTGTCGGCCAGCGCCAGTCCGTATGGCAGCGTCACGTTCGAGAGGGCGAACGTGCTGGTGCGGGAGACCGCGCCGGGCATGTTCGTCACACAATAGTGGATCACGCCGTCAACCTCGAACACGGGGTTGCTGTGCGAGGTCGGGCGCGACGTCTCGAAGCATCCGCCCTGGTCGATCGCCACGTCCACGACCACACTGCCGGGCCGCATGCTGGCGATCATGGGGCGCGTGACCAGCTTCGGGGCCTTTGCCCCCGGAATCAGGACACCGCCGATCACGAGGTCCGCCCTTGCCACGGCCTGGGCGAGCGAGAACTGGTTCGACATCAGGGTGTGGATGCGGCCATGCAGCACCTCGTCGAGGAAGCGGAGCCGATCGATGCTCTTGTCCAGGATGGTGACGTTCGCGCCCATGCCGAGGGCGATGTGGGCGGCATTCTCTCCCACCATGCCCCCACCGACGATGACGACCTCCGCACCGGGAACGCCCGGCACGCCACCCAGCAGCATGCCGCTGCCGCCGTTCGTCTGCTGAAGGTAGAACGCGCCGACCTGTACCGACATGCGGCCCGCGACCTCGCTCATCGGCGTGAGCAGCGGCAGCGCCCGGTTCGGCAGCTGCACCGTCTCGTAGGCGACCGCCTGGACCTTCCGCTCGATCAGGGCGCGCGTCAGCGGCACGTCGGCGGCGAGATGGAGATAGGTGAACAGGAGCTGTCCCTCCCGCAGGAGATCGTATTCGGCCGGGACGGGTTCCTTCACCTTCACGATCATGTCGGCGGCGGCGAAGACACCCTCGTGGGTGGCGACGATGGAGGCTCCGGCCGACTCGTAGTCCCCGTCCGGGAAGCCGCTGCCCGCGCCAGCGCCAGTCTCGACCAGGACGGTGTGCCCATGCGCGATGTACTCGTGAACACCCGCCGGTGTGACCGACACCCGGCTCTCGCGATCCTTCACCTCTTTGGGAACCCCGACAATCATGGAGATCTCCTCGTTCGCGTAGGAAGACAGGGCCGGACCACGGGTTGCCGACCGGAGCGTACGTTCGCGGGAATGATAGGGGAGTTGCGCGGTTGGTGGAATGGGCGTCCGGGTGCGATCCCGGAGGCGGCGGCATTGTATCACGCGAATTGGTGCGCCCCATGGGGGCACGACCGGCGGTGTACCATTAGCGGCGTGCTGACCCCCGCGTGGCCATGACGGTCCGTCGATGGCCGATCCTTGCAGCCTCAGCCGTATTCCCTGGAGCGATCGCCCGTGTTTGATATCTCGGAAGGCCTCCTCTTCGGTCTTCTGATCATCCCCATCCTTGCCTTCCTCATCCTCGCCCACGAATTCGGCCACTTCATTGCCGCCCGCAGCGTCGGGGTCACGGTCGAGGAGTTCGGCATCGGCATCCCGCCCCGCGCCAAGGGGTGGCGCTGGAAGGGCGTGCTCTGGTCGCTGAACTGGATTCCGTTCGGCGGCTTCGTCCGGGTCAAGGGCGAAGACGCGAACGACATGAGTCCGGACTCGATGAACGCCAAGTCGCCATGGCAGCGCGGCTGGTTCCTGCTCGCCGGGCCGCTGATGAACTTCCTCGTCGCGATCCTGCTCTCGATCGTCCTCGTGGCGTTCCAGGGGCTTCCCTCGCAGACCAGCCAGATCTACATCGGGCAGGTCGCGGATGGCTCGCCCGCCTTCGATGCCGGGTGGCAGCCGGGTGATGCGATCATCGCCGTCGATGGGACGGCGATCACGTCCGCCAGCCAGCTCCAGCAGCTGATCCGCACCCACGCCGGAACGTCCACCGAGGTGACGATCCTGCGCGGTGACCAGGAACTGACGACGACCGTCACCCCGCGCCAGAACCCACCCGCCAACCAGGGTGCGACCGGCATCACGATGGGCGAGGGCATCAACTCGACCGTCACCATCCGCGAGGTCGATGCCGGGTCCGCCGCGGCGAAGGCCGGATTCCGGCCGGGCGATCGCATCGTGGCGATCGACGGCGTGACCATCGATGCCGCCCAGCAGGCCCAGAGCCTCCTCGCGAGCGTCGCCGGCAAGACCGTGCCCGTCACCGTGAAACGTGACGGCCAGGAGCAGACGCTCACCCTGGCGGTGCCGGAGCTCACGATCCAGCTGACCGCGGTGGCCTCGGGCTCGGCGGCGGCGAAGGCGGAACTCTATCCGGGCGACCGCGTCACGGACATCGGCGGCGTCAAGGTCTCGGATGGGGTGTCGTTCCAGCAGGCGCTGATCGCGGCCAGCGGCAAGACGGTCCAGGTCGAGTTCTTCCGGAACGTCAACGAGAACGGCGTGGTGACGAGCAAGAAGCTCACCGCGCCCCTCACCGTGCCGCAGATCGGCGGTGATGACAATCCGGTGGAGGCGATCGGCGTCAACGCCGCGCAGGACAACCCATTCACCATCGTCGGAACCGGGGTCTCCTACCAGAACGTCTACGAGCGCGTCGCGGCGGCCCGGGTGGTCCCGGAGGGCTGGAACCAGTTCTGGGGCATCGTCACGGGCACGGCGGACGGCCTGAAGCGGATGGCGACCGAGGGTGTCAACACGGAGGAACTCGCCGGTCCGGTCGGGATGGGGCAGCTCACTTCCGAACTGCTGACCCGGTCCGCGGCGCCGAAGTGGGTGACGATCGTGCAGATCACCACGTTCATCTCGGTCAGCCTCGGCGTGCTGAACCTCCTGCCCCTCCCGGCCCTCGACGGTGGCCGACTGATGTTCGTGATCGTGGAGATCCTGCGCGGTGGCAAGAAGATCGCTCCCGAGAAGGAAGGCATGGTCCATCTCGCCGGCATGGTGATCCTGCTCGGGCTGATGTTCTTCATCGCGTTCGGGGATGTCACGCGGCTCTTCAACGGCACCCAGCTGCTGCCCTGACGCCGGTGCGTGATCGGCAGCGAGCGGGTGGGACCTGGCCAGATCGCTAACGAACGGTCAACACACCGCCGCCTGAAGCGGCGTATCATTGGTAAGAGCATCGCGCGGTCCGCACCGGACACTCCGCCCGCATCACCAGGGTCGCGCACCACGGTCCGCTGGCACCCCAGCTCCCACGGAGGAATCCCCCCACCATGTCCCTCGTAGCCCCTCGCCGCAAGACCCGCGTCCTTCACGTCGGTGATGTCGCCCTCGGCGGTGAGTACCCGATCCGCGTGCAGACGATGGCCACCGCCGACACGCGTGACCCGCAGGCGGTGCTGAAGCAGGTGAACGAACTGGCCGATGTCGGCGCGGAGATCGTCCGCATCGCCGTGCCGGACCGCACCGCCGCCGCCGCCCTGCCCGATATCGTCCCCTTCTCGCCGGTCCCCCTGATCGCGGACATCCACTTCGAGCACACGCTGGCCCTGAAGGCGCTCGACGCCGGCATCCACGGCCTCCGCCTGAACCCGGGCAACATCCGCAAGCCGGAGCATGTCCGCGCCGTCGTGGAGAAGGCGAAGGAGCGGGGCGTGCCGATCCGGATCGGCGTCAACTTCGGCTCGGTCGCCCCGATGACCGAGGAGTTCGTCGACGAGATGGCGCAGCAGGGCGCCACCCAGGTCCAGCTCCGCGCCGAGTGGCTCGTCCGCTCCGCGCTCGGTCACATCGCGATCCTGGAAGACCTCGATTTCTACGATACGAAGGTCAGCCTGAAGGCGTTCGAGGTGCCGGTGCTGCTGGAGGCCTATCAGCGCTTCGCCCGGCTCGACAACGACTACCCCCTGCACCTCGGAGTCACGGAGGCCGGCACTCCGCGAGCGGGCAGCGTCCGCTCGGGTGTCGGCATCGGCACCCTCCTCGCGCTCGGCATCGGCGACACCATCCGCGTCTCGCTGACGACTGATCCGAAGGAAGAGGTCTTCGTCGGATACGAGATCCTGAAGAGCCTCGAACTGCGGCAGAAGGGCGCGACGATGATCGCCTGCCCGACCTGTGGCCGCGTCGAAGTGGATCTCTTCTCGCTGGCGAACAAGGTCGACCTCGTGCTGGAGAAGATCGACGAGCCGATCCGCGTCGCCGTCATGGGCTGCGTCGTGAATGGCCCCGGCGAGGCGCGGGATGCCGACGTCGGGATCGCTTCCGGCAACGGCAAGGGCGTGATCTTCCGCAAGGGCAAGATCGTCAAGACCGTTCTCGAGGAAGACATGCTCGACGAACTCACCCGGGAAATCCACGCGGTGGTGGAAGACCGCAAGAACGGGATCTTCGACGAGCCGGAAGAGCACGCCAACGCCTACAAGCCGATGATCACCCTCACGGCGGTGTAGCGAAACGAGAAAAAGGAGCAACGAGGAAAGAGGGTGGTTCGAATGCCGGTTGGGCCGGCCCCTGAACTCCGCTTTCCTCGTTCCTTCCGCCTCCTTGCTCGTCAGAGGACGTGATCGAGGAAGCGTTCCTTCATCTCGCGCATCACGTCGTCGCCGTTGCGCTCCCAGATGTCGTAGTTGAAGATCTCGACCTCGATCGGGCCGGTGTAGCCCTGCGCGTCCACCGCCTCCCGCATCCTGCGGATCTGGCAGACGCCATCGCCCATCATCAGGCGGTCCATCAGGACATTGGTCGCGGTCACCGGCCAGTCATCGACGTGGAAGGCGAAGATCTTGCTGCCCGACCGCGCGATCTCGTCGTAGAGGAACGGGTCCCACCAGACGTGGAACACATCCACCACGATGCCCACGTTCGGATGGTTGAAGTGCTCCACCAGGTCGTTGGCGTACTTCATCGAGCTGACGAGGGAGCGGTCGGCCGCGAAGGCCGGGTGCAGCGGCTCGATCCCGAGCTTCACGCCTCGCGCCTCGGCGTAGGGGATGATCGCGGCGATGCCGTCCTCGATCATCTGGCGCGCCTCGTCCGGCGCCTGCACGCCATTCAGGCCGCCGCAGACGAGTGCCAGCATCTCGGCGCCGAGTTCCGCCGCTTCGTGGATGGCGCGCTTGTTGTCCTCGATCCGGTCGGCGCGGTCGTCGGCGTTGGTCGAGGGAAAGAGGCCGCCCCGGCAGAGGCTGGAGACCTTGAGGCCGGCGTTCTTCACGAGCTTCGCGCTGGCCGCCAGGCCATAGGCATCGACCTTGTCGCGCCACAGCGCGATCCATTCGACGTCATGGCGGACGCAACCCTCCACGGCTTCCGGCACCGTCCAGCGGTCGATGGTCTTCTGGTTGAGGCTGAGGCGTCTCATGCCCTCGTTGAGATTTCGCAACGGCGTCGTTGAACTCATCCCTGATCGACTCCTGATATGGCGAGGAAGGATCGCATGCGGTTGGCGGTTTCCTCGGGATCATGGAACAGGTGCGCCCGATCCGCAAGACGGTAGAGCTCGGCGAGATGGAGGAGCGAGCGGGCGCTCTGCTGGCCGCCGACCATCTGGAAGTGGTCCTGATGGCCATTGAGCCACGCCATGAGCACGACGCCTGTCTTGTAGAAGCGGGTCGGCGCCCGGAAGATGTGGCGCGAGAGCGGCACGGTCGGGGCGAAGATCGCGTGGTAGCGGTCGAGGTCGCCGGCATCGAAGGCGGCGAAGGCCGCCCCGGCGGCGGGGGCGATCGCATCGAAGATGCCGAGCAGGGCATCGCTATAGCCCTGTTCGTCGCCCGCGATCAGCTCCGCGTAGTTGAAGTCGTCGCCCGTGTACATGCGGACCCCCTCCGGCAGGCGGCGGCGGAGGTCGATCTCGCGGTCCTTGTCGAGCAGCGAGACCTTGATGCCGTCCACCTTGTCGGCATGGGCGCGGATGACGTCCAGGCAGGTGGCGGACGCCTCATCGAGGTCGTCGCTGCCCCAGTAGCCGCGCAGGGCGGGATCGAACATGTCGCCGAGCCAGTGGATGATGACCGGCTGGCGGACCTGGGAGAGGATGCGGTCGTAGACCACCGCGTAGTCATCCGGGGAGGTCGCGGCGGCGGCGAGCGCGCGGCTCG
>JBQCJS010000159.1:0-10230 GCA_051952485.1 Thermomicrobiales bacterium
GGCGAAGGGCATCGGCTGGCGACACCGGCTCGCGTTCCCTGGCCTTGTGCCGAGACCACGGCAGCCCACACGGGGCTGCCGTGCGGAGTGGTCCGGGACGGCATGCGGGAATCGACCGTTCGCAGGGCAGGGCCAACGGACCACTGTCCCAGGATGCCCGGGAGGGCGGGGCGGTCGGATCACGGCAGGGAGTAGACCCACTTCGGGGTGGCGAACTTCGTCTCCACTGCCTTCCGGCCCTCCGCCAGCTCCTCGGCAGTGAGGCTGTCGTCCCGCAGGCCGAAGCGGGCGCGGAAATGGCCGATCAGGTGGTGGACGATCACATCCCGGTCGAGGTCCGTCTGCTGGCGGAGCGGCCCGACCCGCTTGTCGGCCGATTGCACCCCCTTGTCGCTCAGCTTCTCCTTGCCCACGCGCAGGATGCGGGACATCAGCGCGCCGTCCATCTGGTAGGCCATCGTCGTGTGGTGGAGGATGGCGCCCCCGCGCCGGGCCTGGGCCGCGCCGCCGATCTTGCCGCCGGTGGACGTGATGTCGTTCAGCGGGGCGTAGCGCGCCTCGACCCCCAGTTCGCGCAGGGCGTCGATCACCCAGGAGTCGAAGAAGGCGTAGGATTGCGGGAAGGACATCCCCTCCGCGATCGATTCCGGGGCGTAGATGGAATAGGTGATCGCCCCTTCCGGCTGGATGAACATCGCGCCGCCGCCGCTGATCCGCCGCACGAGATCGAAGCCCTGCTCGCGCAGGACCTCCTCGTTCACCTCGTTGCGCACCGATTGGAACCGCCCGAGCACCACACAGGAGCCACGCCACTGCCAGAACCGCAGGGTCGGCGGTCGCGTGCCCTTGCCGACATCGAGCGTCAGGGTCTCGTCCAGCGCCACCTGCATCATCGGGTCGAGCGGTGTCGGCGGCAAGAGATGCCAGTCAACACTCTTCCAGCGCCGCTCGATCTCCTCCGGCGCGAGGCCCGTCATCTCGGTGACGGATGGTCCACGCTCCTCGTCGTGATTCCTGTTCCGGTCCCCCATGGCCCCTCTTCCTGTCCCATATCCCCGGCGGCCCACGCCACCGGGACCCCTCGCGGCCCATCGTTCCCGCGGCGCAGTGCCGCTGGTTGATCGCCTCAGTCCCGGCTGAAACCATCCAGTGCCCGCCGGACGGCAATCGCGATCCCTTCCGGCGACGTCCCGATCAACGAGACATCCGGCCCGAGCTGGAGGCGAATGCGTTCAGCGTACTCGTCCTGCGAGAGCGATTGCTCCATCCCCTCCAGCGCGGCATCGATGGTGGCCAGCGCCTCCTCCGGGTAGAGGAAGAAATCGCCGCTCACCATCACGTCGCGCAGGCGATGATCCTCCACCGTGAAATCGACGATCACCAGCTTCCCGCCGGGCGTCTTGTACTCGCCGTGCATGCCCTTCTCCTCCAGACGCGACGGGATGCTCCCCGGTTACGCGCCACTGCCCGGCGCGGTCGTGGCTGTGGCGGTGGCGGTGGCTGTGGTCGCGTTGAGGGCCGCCCGCGCCGCCGACTCCCCACTGAGGATAGCGCCATTCGTGCTTGAGTCGACGGTTGCATCCGATGCAAGGAACAGGCCCGGCCTTCCGGTGATGGCATCGGGCAGCACGCGGTGGAGGCCGGGCGGCTGGGCATAGAGCGCGAAGGGGATGCGGTCGATAGCGACGACACGGAGGCCGGGAATGCCGGTCATGCGCAGGGTATCGGCCAGCGCGGCCTCCTCCAGGGCATCATCCGGCGCGTTCAGCCAGGTGTCCCCAAGGAAGCTGGCCGCGAGCAGCGCCTGCCCCGACGGCGCGTACGTCGGCTGGGCGTTCGAGATGGGCGAGAGGTCGTTGACGCGCAGGCCACCGGTGCCGTCGAGCACCAGCGCGGTGCCGAGCGCGGCGGTCTCCGGTCCGGCAGGGGCGGCGAGGTAGACGGTGGTGGACGGAAGTCCGGCGGTGGGGATGGCCTCGATGCCGGCCAGGTCGCGGGCGGCGGGGGGGTCGGTCGCAAGGATCACGGCATCAGCGTGGATCTCGCCGGATGCCGTGCGCACCCCGGTGACGCGTCCGCCCGACTCGATCAGCGATTCGACGCGGGTGCCGGTCTCGATCGCGCCGGCCGGGAGGGTGGCGGCGAGGGCATCGGGGACAGCCTGCATGCCATCGAGGGGCAGGACCGCGCGTCCCTCGGCGAACATCTTGAGGGTGAAGTTCATCACCCCTTCCGCCACGCCGAGCGCGGGATCGAGCGTGATGCCGCCCCAGAAGGGGCGGGCGAAGCGGTCGATGAAGGCCGCGCTGAAGCCCCGCGCCTGCAGGGCTGCCAGCGCGGAGCGGTCCTCCGGGGCTTCGCAGGCCGCCTCCGCCGCCGAGCGCCAGCCGGCCCGGCGCACTTCCAGCGCCCATTGGGCAAGCCGCAGCTTGTCCCCCAGCGGGAAGACCGGCGACGAAAGATCGCGGACGATGGCCGCCGGATGCCGCAGCGGGTCGGCGAGCGGCACCAGGCGCTTGCCGGTCCAGATCGACGCCCCGGCAGCGAAGGGCCTCACCCCGAGCGCATCGAGGTCGACCCGTCGCCGGAGGGCCGGGTACGCGGAGAGCAGGACCTGGAACCCGCGGTCGAGCAGGAACCCGTCATCGTTGCGGATGGTTCGCACGCGACCGCCGACGCGATCCTCCGCCTCCAGGACGCGGACCTGCCAGCCCGCGGCGGCGAGGTCATTGGCGGCGATCAGGCCGGCGATGCCCGCTCCGACCACGATGGCGGTCGGCGCGTTCACCGGGGCAGCGGAGCGAGGAGTTGAGGAATCAATCGGTGCGGTCATGCAGGGGGTCCTTCATGCGAGAGGATGTGGGCCTGGGTATCTGGAACCTCGGATGCGCATCGACGGTGCCAGCGGACGTGCTGGGCCCGGAACGTTTTCGGTCGTGGCGCGTTTACAGAGATGAAGGGTCCCGGTTCGGCCCGATACGACACACGGTCGCGCCATCCCGCGATCGATCATGCCGCATGGTGGATGTGGACGTACATGGCAGGATGACCCATTGCCGTCTCCCCTGCCGACGAAAGCGCGGAGGAACCAGCCAGCCGCCGATGCTTGCGCCGTACGAACATATGTGCTATTCTCGTCGTGTCAGCAGCCGTTCGCCGGTCCAGCGGTCCCCCAGCCGCCCCGGCTCCCTGAAAACGGGCCGTTGACCCCTCTCCCCCTCCTCGGGCCGCTGGTCGTATCGACTGGCGGCCCGTCCTCTTGTGTCCGGACCCTACAGCCGAATCGTAGCCACGAGGACGCGATGTGAGCACGGAGGAACGATCGTCGCGGTTGCGGACGATGATCGCCCGCGGGATTGCCGATGCCACCAGGGCGATCACAAGGATCGCCCCTCCCAGGCATGGTCGCTCCTCCTCGCTCCCATATCGAAATGCGCTCTACCGCGCTTCCCGGCGGTCCTCGCCGGATTCGGCGGCCGTCAACCGGTGGACCTCGACGGTGAGCTGCTCGATCCGGGCGAGGATTTCGAGTTGCTGCTGCTGGAGCGCGATCAGCTCCGTCCACTGGGCTCCCCCCAGGTCGTTCAACCGGTCGCGGATCGTGGCGACCTCCGCTTCGGCGTGGACATTCACCATGTAGTCGTGCTCGGCGGCGAAGCGATCCTTCACGGCCTGCCGGTTCTGGCTCATCATGATGATCGGCGCCGAGTAGGCCGCCTGGAACGAGAGCGCCAGATTCAGCAGGATGAAGGGATAGGGGTCCCAGTGGTGGATCCAGCCGATCACGTTCAGGACGATCCAGCAGATGAGGATCACCGTCTGGACGATGATGAAGGTCCACGACCCGATCACCCGTGCCACCGCATCGGCGATCCGCTCGCCGGGTGTCAGGTGCTCGTCCGCGATATCGTTCAGGTTCCGGAGGTGGTGCGCGCCGCGCTGGCCGAAGGCGGCACGGTTGGGATCTTCGGGCGTTGTCGGCATGTGGCGCTCCCTGGCGTGAGGCGATCGCTCCCGGGACGGACTCGACGGCTTCCCCGGCAGCGGATACGATCGCGCGGGCAACCGGAGGCATCGACTCCTCCCGCGCCCGCCGATCCGCCGATTTCTCCCCGGAGCATACGTTGTCCATGACCGATTCGCCCTCCCCCCCGACGACCCCTGTCCGCATCGAGACCCCATTGGGGGAGATCGTCGTCGCGCTGGACCACCGCGCGCCGGGCACCGTCGCCAACTTCCTGCGATACGTCGATGCCGGCCTGTACGATGGAGGCCGCTTCCACCGCACCGTGCGCCCGGACAACAACTCCAACGCCGGACTGAACATCGCGGAGACGGACGCGGGCCTCGACCCGAACGCGTCGCGATCGCAGCTGCCGAACGACGCGATCGTGATCGAGGTGATCCAAGGTGGGATCGATCCTGCCCGCGCCGGTGAGCAGGGCGGCCCGATTGCCCTGGAGCGCACCAGCGAGACCGGCCTGCGCCACGTCGATGGCACGATCTCGATGGCGCGCCTGACCCCGGACAGCGCGGTCTCCGACTTCTTCCTCTGCATCGGCCCGCAACCGGACCTCGATTTCGGGGGAATGCGGAACCCGGACGGCCAGGGCTTCGCGGCCTTCGGCCAGGTCATCTCCGGGATGGAGGTCGTTCGCGCGATCCAGACGAGCCCGTCCACCGGCCAGTCGCTGACGCCGCCGATCACGATCCTGTCGATCGCGCGGGTGTAGGAGCCCGGCGGCGAACCTCCGGCCGCAGCACCCACAACCACACCCACTCCGCAGGGCGAACCCTCGCAGTGGGTGTGGTTGTGGGTGTGGGTGTGCTTCGACCGAGTCCCCCGCCGATCCGGTCGTTTGTGGGGTGGGCGGCCGCCTTCATGGCGGCCCGACCAGGCAGGAAGAGGACAGGTGTGCCGGGACGGGCCACTGAATGGTCCGTCTCGCGTTGTGTGGCATGTGCAGGAAGGCGGCGGAGCAATGGTCCGTCGGCCCCGCCCTGCGAACGACCGCGCAACCTATCGCGTTTCGTTCGTAGGGCAAGCCCTTGGCCAGCTACGAAACCTTTGTGAGCTGGGCGAGGATGCGGCGGGGCACCTTGCAGATCATCGTGTAGGCCGGGTCGTAGACGTTCCCGACGTCGTACTCCACGCACTGCCCCAGCAACGCGCTCGCCGCCACCGCGTCCAGGCCGTAGTCCGTCGCCAGCCAGCGCACCATCTCCGTCGTCGCGTGTTGCAACGCCTGGTCGAGCGGCCGCGCGTTCCCGGCGGTGAAGATGTCCCCCTCCCGCTCCCCGCGTGGCCAGAAGATCGTCTCGCCCTTGCGCAGGTCCACCGTGAACTGCACGTCCATCGAGATCTCGATGCCGGTCCCCGCGATCTCGCCATCACCCTGCGTGGCGTGGCCGTCGCCGAGGTGGAAGAGCGCGCCCGGTTCGAAGACCGGGAAGAAGACGGTCGTGCCCTGCGCGAAACCGCGGTAATCCATGTTGCCGCCGTGTTCCGCCGAGGTCGCCGTGGAGATGAACTGGCCGCCCTTCGCCGCCACGCCGAAGCAGCCCAGCATCGGTTCCACCGGCAGCACCAGCCCCTCCAGGCCGGGGATCGGCTCGGCGGGCGTCGCCGTGCCCGCCTCCAGGTCGACATTCCAGTCGATCACCGGCAAGACCGGGAGGTTGCGCACGAAGTCCGGATCGACCACGTTCTCCGCCAGGACGCTGCTGCTCCAGCCGGTGGGCCGGTTCGGCCAGAGCCTGTCGATGTGGACGACCAGGGTATCGCCCGGTTCCGCCCCTTCGATGAAGAAGGGTCCGGTCTGCGGGTTCGGCCCGGAGACGGGGCGGCTGCCGTCCTTGTCGTAGCCGCGCGCATCGACCGTGGTGGTGATGACGGTATCGCCCGGTGCGATGGTGAGGACCGGCGGGTGGGCGCCCATCGTGTTGCGGTAACAACCGGGATCGGGCGTGAACTGGTGGATATGGGTGTGGGTCGCCATGCGGTGCGGACTCCTGGCAGATGGGGATGCGGACACGAGCGATCATCCGGATCATCCTATCCGTGAATCCCGCGCTCGCCTATCCCCGTCCCCCGGACGTGCGCACCCCCTGGGCACGGCGACGGGGAGCCCCCGGCTGGAGGGACTCCCCGTCGTGTGTCCGATGGACCCGGATCAGGCGGCCGGGGACGATTCCGGAGAGGCCATCGGCGATGCCTCCGGGTTCTCGCCGAACACCTGTCCCGGATGCACCACGTACCAGACCTCGCCGACATCCTGGCCGGTGGTGTCGCCCGGCTTCGTGTCCTTCACCCACAGGTAGAGCGGGATATCGTTGTAGGCCACCTGCTTCGTGCCATCCGTGCGGTCGATCAGGGTCAACGTGCCCTCGACGCCATCCGGCAGCGTCAGCGGTTCTTCCGCTGTCAGCGGCGGCCAGTTGGCTGCGCACGTGTCGTAGCAGGTGCTCTTGCCCTTCTCGTCCTTCGTGAAGAGGTAGAGCGTCATGCCCTTGCCATCGACCAGGATGGTCCCCAGCCTGGCGTCATCATGGGTCCCCACCGTCGTCGTGGCGGCGAGGGCCGGCCCGGACAGCAGCATGGCCCCGATCAGGCCGACGAACAGCAGCAATCGTTTCATCCGCCAATCCCTCCGTTGATGACGGGCGCGCACCGCGCCCCGCTCGTACGAACGGTCCGTCTCCGGACCGGCCAGGTGGTGGTGGTGGTGATAGTGGTCCCTCGGCCGATCGTGTCGCCTGGATCACCACATCCGGCCGATCGTCCGATCTGCTCCCATCGTGCGCCCCGGGCGGGGCGGGCAAAACGGGCGTTGGTCCGATCGCCCTATCGGACCTTGGTCGCATGGGGAGCGGGGGACGGACGTGGGATACTCGCGGGAGTCGCATCCCGGGAGCGGAACGGAGCGTGTCGTGAGCCGGCTCAGTCTTGCGCAACGATTCCTGATCTGGAGCCTGCTCGTCCTCGTGGTGGGCATGGCCGGCATCGGGCTGTGGGTGAGCCACCAGATCGAACAGGGCATCATCCACCGCACGGCATCCACCACCGCGCTCTACGTCGACAGCCTGATCGCCGACCCGCTGCAGGACCTCGCCACCACCCCCACCCTCACCGCCGAGGCCACCGCCAAGCTCGATGCCCTGCTGGGCGATACCCCGCTCGGACGGCGCGTGACCCTCTTCCGTGTGCTGGGGCTCGATGGAAAGACCCTCTACAGCACCGAACCGGCGCATGATGAGGGCGTGACGCCGGACGACGAGGGGTTCGCGAGCGCGCTGCGCGGCACCGTCTCCGGGGACATCGGGGACATCGAGGGGGCGAGCGGGCTGCCAGCCGACCTGGATGCCCACGACCTGCTGGAGATCTACAGCCCGGTCTGGAGCGCGTCTCAATGGAAAGTGATCGCCGTCGCCGAGTTCTACTACGGCACCGACGACGTGCGTGGCGACATCGACCGCGCGAAGGAACGCAGCTGGATGGTGGTCGGCGGCAGCACCCTGGTCATCTACCTGCTGCTGGCCGTCTTCATCCGCCGCGCCAGCGACACCATCACCCGCCAGCAACGGTCGATGGGCGAGCAGGTGGCACGCCTCACCGACCTCCTGGCCCGGAACGCCGATCTCAGCCAGCGGGTGCGGGCCGCCTCCGCACGGACGAGCGCCATCAACGAGCGATTCCTCCGCCGGCTCAGCGCCGAACTGCACGATGGCCCGGCGCAGGACATCGGCCTCGCCCTGCTCCAGCTGGATCACCTCGCGGCCAATCCCCCGGCCACGAACGGCCATGCCGCACCTGGCATCACCCCGCCCACCGCCACAGCCATCGCCACAACGACAACCACACCTTCGCCCGGCGACCTCGTGCCGATCGAGGATGCGCTGCGGCGGGCGATGGACGAGATGCGCGCCCTCTCGTCCGGCCTGATGTTGCCGCAACTCGGGGACCTCTCGCTGGGGGAGACGATCGAGCACGCCGCGCAGGCCCACCGGCGGCGCACCCGCTCACGGGTGACGGTGGCATCCACGCTCCCGGCGGAGACGGTCGGCTCGCTGGCGACGCGGATCACGGTCTATCGCGTAGTGCAGGAGGCGCTGACCAACGCCTGGCGGCACACGAACGGCAACAACCAGCGGGTCATCGCTATGCTGGAGCCGGAACGCCCCGGCGCGATCCGCGTGGAGATCTGCGACGACGGGCCGGGGTTCGACCCGGTCGCCGTGGCGGCCTCGGCGGAGGCGGCGGATCACCTCGGCCTGGTCGGGATGGAGGAGCGGGTGGAGGCTCTCGGCGGGCGGTTCGTCGCCGAAAGCGGCCCGGCGGGAACCTGCGTGCGGGTCGTGGTGCCGCTGCAACCGGCGGAGGAGACCCGGCGCGCGGATGCGGAGGGAGGGGACGATGCCTGACCGGCCGACCGGGGACGAGAGCCTCCACATCGCGATCGTGGACGATCATCCGCTCTTCCGGGAAGGGGTGGCGCACATCCTGGAGCAGCAGGCGGGGATCGAGGTGGTCGCGCAAGGGGCATCGGCCTCCGATGCGATCGCCATCGCGGAGCGGCACCTGCCGGACGTGATGCTGCTGGATGTCTCGATGCCGGGTGGTGGCCTGGCGGCCATCCGGCACATCGCGACGGCCTGGCCGGTCATCCGCGTCATCATGCTGACCGTCTCCGAGCAGGAGGACGATGTCACCTCCGCGTTGCGGGCCGGCGCGCGCGCCTACGTACTGAAGGGCGTTTCCCCACGCGACCTGACCCGCGTCGTGCGGGCGGTCGCGGCGGGGGAGGTCTACGTCACGCCGTCGCTGGCGACGAGCCTGCTCTACGATCTTTCGAGTGGTAGTGGTGGTAGTAGTGGTGGAAACGGCGGCTCGGCGGCGACCAGCGTGGGCGGAGGCAAGCCGGCGCGGCTCCTGGACGACCTGACGGATCGCGAGCGGGAGATCCTGGAGCATGTCGCCGAGGGGGACAGCAACAAGGAGATCGCCGTCCGGCTCCAGATCAGCGAGAAGACGGTGAAGCATCACATGACGAACATCCTGCAGAAATTGCAGGCGCGGAACCGGGTGGAGGCCGCCCTGATCGCCCGCACACATGGAACGGGACGTGGCGCGGGGTAAGCTGCCGCGTCTCGCGCTCCGTGGCTTGGGTGACGCCGATCAGGAAGCGCTCATTGCCGGTCAACCCGAGCGATCGGCGCTCCCGCGACGGCGCGACGCAACCGCCTGGTGCGAACCACGACGGGCAACGCTTGCCACCCAGCCCGTGCCGGATGGCGCGTGCGTCCCGGAGCCGGTCAGCTCTCCTCGGCGAGGATGACTCCGCCCTTCTTCGTGACCATCACGGCCCGCTCGTACTGAGCCACCAGGCTGCCATCGGCGCTCATGGCCTCCCATTCGTTCGCCATGTAGTAGTCCTTCGCACCCGCCAGGACGACCGGCTCGATGGTGATGACCATCCCCTCCAGCAACATCGGTCCCTCGCCGGGCGTCCCGGCGAACGGAACCTGCGGCTCCTCCCACATCCGGATGCCAATGCCGTGGCCACAGAAGTCGCGAACCACGTTGCATCCGTGCTGTTCCGCGTAGGACTGCATCGCCCAGCTCACGTCGCCCACACGCGCGCCGGATTTCGCCGCCGCGATCGCGGCCATCATCGCGCCCCAGGTGGTGTCCATCAGGTGCTGCTGGGCCGCCGTGGCGGGGCCGATCGTGAAGGTCGTCGCCGCATCGCCGACGTAGCCGCCGAGCGTCATCCCGCCATCGAGGGTGATGATGTCGCCCTGCTTCAGCGCGTAATCGCCGGGGATGCCGTGGACCACGGTGTCGTTCGGGTTCGTGTTGATCGCGCCGGGAAAGCCCGCCTCCCGGTCGAAGACGGACTTTCCGCCGAGGTCCGCGATGAAGGCGCGGGCCGCATCGTCGAGCGCCTTCGTGGTCATTCCCGGGGTCGCCAGCGATTCGAGGTGGCGCAACATGCGCACCGTCTCGGTATTCGCCCGCTTCAATCCGGCCAGTTGTTCCGCACGCTTGACGATCACCCGTGAATCCCCTGCTATGACACGCTGCCCTGGATTGCCAGGATCGTACGCTCCGCTGCCCGATTCTCCCACATGCTGCGGGACGACGAGGCGGGATGGCGCATGCACCGCGCCATCCCGCCCCATCAGCATTCCTGGTTTCGCCGGGATCGCGCTCCCGGGCTGGCCACCACC
>JBQCJS010000160.1:0-2345 GCA_051952485.1 Thermomicrobiales bacterium
ACACCGTCAAGCAGCAGGACGGCGGATACTACAACGAGTTCCTGGACTTCCACGATGCGGTCACCGCCGGAACGACGCCGGTGGGCACGATCGAGCAGAGCTTCCGCAACATGGAGCTGATCCTGCTGGGTCTGGAGTCCGCCCGCGAGGGCGTCGTCCTCCGGCCAGACCCGGCGGTGGGCCCATTGCTGGCCCAGGCGGTACCGCTCTGGATTCCCCGCGGCGCCGACGGTCCGGTCGATGGCCTCGACGTGGAGATCGCCAGGCAATATCGGGTCTCACGCACCCTTGGGACCCGGCCTGCGCACCGTTCAGCCGGCCTGAAGGCGCGTTGTACGCGCCGCACATGCGTCGTGGGGGCCACCCCTAATCCATCCGAATAGCAGAACCCGATAGGACTTAGGACCTATCGGGTTCACTTGTTTGTTCCTTCACGAGCGGAGACAATCTGTGCATGCGAAGCACTTTCGTGCATACCGCATCACACTCAAGAGATCGGTGCGCCTGGCGACAACGCTGTCTCCTCCGTGCGTGGACACAACCGGTGAGATGCCTCTGGTAAGGGAAACTCACGGCTGTAGCCCGGTAGAGACGAGCGTGTGTCGCTGCGAACGTGGGATGGGGATCTCGCGAGTTTGCTCAGGGGGTGGAGCATGGCATTGCCATTCGAGGACACAGAGCGCGCAAGCGCGCCTGCGTTGCAGGCCGTGATGGCGACGGCGGGTGCCGACCGGACCCAGTCTGTCACGATCCTTTCCTTTCCCGCTGGATCGACGGAACTCAAATCCGATGCAGCCGAACCGGCACGCCGGGATGGCCGCTACGCCTATGCCAAGTACGGCCTTGACCTCGTCGCGGCGTCGATCCTCTTCATCCTGGCACTCCCGGTCTTCGCGCTGATCGCACTCGCGATCGCCGTGACATCACCCGGCGGGGTCTTCTTTCGCCAGACTCGGGTTGGCAAGGACATGCAGCCATTCCAGTGCCTCAAGTTCCGGACGATGGTCCCGAACGCGGAGGCGATCCTGATGCAGGACCCGGAGCTCTCGCGGATTCACGCCCTCAACTGGAAGCTTGACAACGATCCTCGGGTGACGGCGATCGGAAAGTTCCTGAGGAAGACGAGTCTCGATGAACTCCCGCAGCTCGTGAACGTGATCAACGGCGAGATGTCACTGATCGGCCCCCGGCCAGTGCAATTCAAGGAAGTCGACGAACAGTACCGGCATCATGCTGCAACCGTGTTCTCAGTTCGTCCTGGAGTGACTGGACTCTGGCAAGTTTCAGGACGTTCAACGACCACGTACGACACCAGAGTGTCACTGGACTGCGAGTACGTCGACGGAATGGGACCTGTTTCCGATCTGCGAATACTCGCCAAGACCATCCTGGTGGTGGTTCGCGGCATTGGTGCCCACTGACATGCAAGGTCTCAATCTCTCCGTGTATGGGTTGAACTACTGGCCCGAGCCTACAGGGAATGCGCCCTATACCACCGCGCTCGCGGAGCATCTCCAGAGCCGTGGCGACCAGGTGAGCGTGACCGCGGGCTATCCATACTACCCGCAATGGTCGGTCTCGGACGTGTATGGCCGAAGCCTCAGGCGCACCGAGGAGCGAAACGGTGTCGCCATCCGACGGTTCCGGCAGTACGTGCCGAGCACGCAATCGGCTGCGCGGCGACTCGCCTTCGAGGCGAGCTTTCTCGCCAACGCAGCCGTCTCACGTCCGATCCACCGGCCCGACGTTGTCGTGGGAGTGGTTCCAGCCTTGGCAGATGGGCTTCTCTCAGCGATGGTCGCCCGACGTTACCGAGTCCCGTTCGTCCTGGTGGTTCAGGACCTCATGGGAAGTGCGGCCGAGCAGTCCGGCGTGTCGGGCGGTGCTCGAATCGCGGCGATGACCAATCGGGTCGAGGGCTGGATCTGCCGCCAGGCGTCGGCCGTCGCAGTCGTGGCGAGCGGATTTCGCGATCGACTCATCGCGCTCGGCGTCCGCGACGATCGGATCCACCTCACCCGGAACTGGGCGCATATCGGACCGGCAACGCACGACCGCACGCAGACACGGAACATCCTGGACCTGCCGCAAGATCGCTTCATTGCCATCCACGCCGGAAACATGGGGCTGAAACAGGGCCTGGATCACCTCATCGCCACGGCACGGATGGCCAGGGATCTGGCCCCGGAGATCCTCTTCGTGCTCGTCGGTGACGGCAACCAACGCGAGCGTCTCCAGTCGCTCGCCGCAGGACTGGACAACGTGCGCTTCGTTCCGCCGCAGGACGAGGACTTCTTTCCCAGTGTGCTCGCCGCCAGCGATGCCCTGCTGATCAACCAGTTGCC
>JBQCJS010000161.1:0-2545 GCA_051952485.1 Thermomicrobiales bacterium
GACCGACGAGCAACGGGAACTGTTCGAATCGCTCGCGGCGAGTCTCGGCAGCGAGGTCCAGCAGCATCCGAACAACCGCGGCTTCTTCGACCGCGTGAAGGATGCGCTCGGCGTCTAGACCCAGGAAAGTCTCGCGGGATTGCACCATGGCCCCTGTCAATCGACAGGGGCCATTCACGTTCGCGCGGGTACCATTCATCCGTATGGCGATGGCAGCGTTCCGTGCGCCAGCAATGGCGTCGTCGCGAGTATCAGTAACGGAGGCACACCATGAACAGGCCGGTCCGGATCGTGATGGCACGCGCTCGCTACGGCGGCGCCCGCGACGACCTCTCCATCGAGCAGTCCGTGATTGCGCGCTACCCGCACCTCGCCGTGGACCTGGAGCTGCGGGACATTCACACGTCGGGGGACATCCTCGCAGCCGGGCGCGATGCGGATGGGCTGATGCTCAGCCTTCGCGACGCCCTTCCCGCGCCGACGCTCGAACGGCTGGCGGCGGACGGGGTGACGGTGATCGGCCGCTATGGAACCGGCCTCGACAATGTCGATCTCGACGCTGCGGCGAACGCCGGGATCGTCATCACGCACTTTCCGGCCTACTGCACCACCGAGGTCGCTGACCACACCGTGGCGCTCGTCCTCGCGCTGAACCGGCGCATTGTGGAACTCGACCAGGATGTGCGTTCCGGCGTCTGGGTGCGGGAAGGGGCGAATACCGACGCCATGGTGCGCGGTCCGATCGCGGCGATGGGGGACCTGACGATCGGGATCATCGCGATTGGCGCCATCGGCCGCGCGATCGTCGAGCGGTTGCAGGTCTTCGGACCGACGATCGTCGCGCACGATCCCTACGTGCCGGTCGAGACGTTCCAGCGACTGGGCGTGGAGTCGGTTGGCTTCGACGACCTGCTGCGGCGCTCCGATGTCGTGATCCTGATGAGCCCGCTGCTGCCGTCCACGCGCGGGATGATCGGGGCGGGGCAGTTCGCGATGATGAAGCCCGAGGGGATGCTCGTGAACACGTCCCGCGGGGCGATCGTCGACGAGGCCGCGATGATCGCGCACCTCGAGGCGAACCCGCGCTTCCGCGTCGGGCTGGATGTCTTCGAGCATGAGCCACTTCCGCTGGACTCCCCACTCCTGCGCCTGCCGAACGTGATCGTCACACCGCATGCGGGGTTCTACTCGACGCGCTCGACGGAGACGATCCTGCGGGAGACGATGGCCGAGGTGCTGGACGTGCTGAGTGGCCAGCGGCCGGCCGTCGTGGCGAATCCGGCGGTGCTGGAGAAGGTTTCGCTCGCTGGCTGATGGCCCAGCAGCGGGTTCCGGCATGGGAGACAATGCGAACCACACGTCATCCCCTTGTGCCGTTCGGCAAGCGGTCTATACTGGTCTATATCCATCCGCTATCGTTCCCGAGACGCCGAGATGACCGAACTCGATCGCGAAACGTCCACGCCACTCTACATCCAGGTCAAGGCGTGGATGCTCGATCAGATCGAGGCGGGCGTCTTCCGGCCTCATCGGCGCATCCCGTCCGAGCGGGCCCTCAGTGAACGGTTCGGGATCAGCCGCATGACGGTGCGGCAGGCGTTGCTCGAACTGATCCAGGAAGGACGGCTCTACTCCCGCGTGGGAAAGGGGACCTTCATCGCCGAGCCGCCCATCTCCCAGCCGTTGCGCGGCTTGACCGGCTTCAGCGAGGACATGCGCTCACGCGGGATCGTCCCGTCGAGCCGCGTGCTGCGGGTGGAGATCGTTCCGGTGCCGACCGAAAGCCGCCATGCCCTGCGCCTGAGAACGGGAGATCAAGTGCTGGCCTTGCAACGTCTCCGGCTGGCGGATGGACAGCCGCTGACGATCGAGACCGCCCATCTTGCCTTCGCCGGCATCGAACGCCTCGCCACCATGGACCTGGCGAGTTCCCTCTACGATGCGCTGCGTTCGGAGTTCGCCATCGTCCCGGCGTCCGCCGAGATGGAGGCGGTCGCCCGCCGCGCCCGGCCGCAGGAGATCGCCCTGCTCGCCATGCCGGGTGATATTGCCGTCCTCGCCCTGGAACGCACGACCTACGATCTCGGCGGTACGCCGTTCGAGCACACCACATCCGTGTTTCGTGGCGACCGCTATCGCCTGTCGATGCACCTCGACCTGGAAGGAGGCGAGTAGACCGAAGGCTTCCCGCATTCGTCGTTCGTCCCATCTCACCCCCGCAAGGCCATCGCTGTAGAGGAGTCTCGATCCCATGACTGTCGACCGATTGCTCCGCCAGACCCTCTCCCCGTTCCCGAACCGTGCCATCAGCCGGCGCCACGCCCTGCGCATGGGCGCAGGCACCGCACTCGGGGCGATGCTGCTTCCCGGTCTCGCATCCGCTCAGGATGCCTCGACGCCAGCCGCGACTCCGAACGTGGACGGCGTGATCGTCTCCAGCGTCGAGGGTGTGCCCAACGCCTACACGCGCATGCCGACGCCGTTCCAGTCGGTCGCGAGCGTGCCGGGCAGCGGCGGCACCGTGACGATGCTGACCATCTCGTAT
>JBQCJS010000162.1:0-2257 GCA_051952485.1 Thermomicrobiales bacterium
TAGCCAACCTGGCCGATGGCGGAATAGGCCAGCACCTCATTGGGCGTATGCCGCGCCACCGCCTGGATGCCGCCATAGATCACGCTGGCCGTCCCCAGCACGATCAGCACCGAGGCGCCCTGCTGGAGCTCCCGGGGGAAGAGGTCCGCCCCGAAGCGGAGGATGCCGTAGGAGCCGATGTTCGCCAGGGCCCCGCTCAGGATCGCGGCGACGGCGGGCCGGGTCCCGGTGTAGACGGCCGGCAGCCAGAAGTGGAAGGGGAAGAGGCCCAACTTGATGCTGAACGCCACGAAAATGAGGGTGGCCGTGAGCATCGCGGGGTTCTCCGCCACCAGCGGCATCTGGACCCGGATCTTCTCCATGTCCAGCCAGCCGGTGGTGTGATAGATCCCGGCGATGGCGATCAGGAAGAGGACCGACCCGAGCAGGTTCACCACGATGAACAGGAATGCCGCCCGGAACTGGCGCGGGGTCTCCCCGTAACTCGCCATCACGTAGGCCGCGATCATCGAGATCTCGAAGAAGACGTAGAAGTTGAAGGCATCGCCGGTGAAGAAGATGCCTGTCAGGCCCAGCGCCATGAACAGCGTCAGCGAGGGGAAGATGCGGGCGCCAATGCCCTGCAGCGTCTCGAACGTGAGCGCGCAGAGCAATACCGTCAGCGACAGCAAGGCGAACACGATCCCCAGCGCATCGATCCGCAGGGCAATGCCGATGCCTGCGTCCCAGCCGCCGAGCCGCATCTCCTGCGTGCCGTGATCGAGGACCTCCCGCGCCAGCAGGGCCGTGGCGCCGAGCGCCGACGCCAGCACGCCGATGGCGAGCCAGCCGACCCAGCGGACGGTGCCATCGAGCACGGCGAGGATGACGCCACCGAACCAGAGGATGGCGAGGGGCAGGGCGATCAGCATCACCCGGCACCTCCCCTCGGCTCGTCGTCCACATGCGGGGTCGCCGCCGCACGGCCACCGGCGCGTTCGGCTCGCCTGCGGATCGCTTCCGCATCCGCGGCCGATTCCTGCGGCTCGATGTCAGCCAGGTCTTCCGCGTCCAGGTCCTGTTCCTCCAGTTCGGATTGTTCCTCTTCCGCCAGCGAGAGCTGGGCGATATCCACGGAATCGTGCGAGGCATAGACGCGATAGGTGAGTGCCAGCATCAGCGCCGTGATGCTGAAGCTGATCACGATCGCCGTCAGCGTCATCGACTGCACCACCGGATCGCTGAACGTGCCGGAGAAGGGGATCACGGCGGCGCTGCCACGCCGAAGCGCCGCCGACATGATGAAGAGATTGGCGGCATTCCCGATCAGCACCATGCCGGCGATCAGGCGAATGAGGTCACGCTTCAGCACGAGATACGCGCCCGCCCCGAACAGGATGGCGACGGCTGCCGAGAAGACGATCGTCATGCGTCGCCTCCTTGCCCGGCCGGATGGACGGGCCGCTGCGCCCGCGCCGCCTGTCGCCGCCGTTCGTCCCGCTCGCGCGTCCGCATCAGCCGTTTCTGGGCGCGGGCAATGGCAGTCACCACACCCACCCCGAACCCGAAGACGACCAGGAAGACACTCACATCGAAGAGCACGGCGGTGATCAGCTCCAGTGTCCCGAAGTGGACGACATGCTCGCCCGGAAGCGGGAAGTGCGTCATCACGGGGTAGCCCCAGAACACGGGCAGGAACGCGAGGGTCAAAGCGAGCAGCAGGCCCACGAACGAGCCGGCCGGCGCGAACCGCACCAGGGGCAACCGCTCGAATTCGTCGGCCCCGAAGGCAACCCCCTGGATGGCGATCCCCAGGGCCGCGATCACGCCGGCCGAGAACCCGTCCCCCGTATCTCCGTAGCCCTTCAGCATCGTGGCGATCGCGATCAGGAAGGTAGGAATCAGCAGGATGCGGATGGCGCTGCGGGTGACGACCGTGGTGCCGGGCGCCACGCGCCGGACACCGGGTGCTGGCGTCGTGTTGGTGGGGATACCGCTCATCGCATCCTCCCCGACCGGATGAGGCTGAGGATGCCCAGCAAGGTGATGGCGATCACCGTGATCTCGCCCATCGTGTCGAATCCCCGGAAGTCGGCCAGCACCACGGTCACCACCGCCTTCCCGTGGGCGAGCGGGGTGAGAGCGGCCTGGGTGTCGATCATCTCGGTGTTCTCGCTGGTGCGGGAGAGCGCGCCCCACGCCACGAGGAACGCCATCGCCCCCGCGATCGACGCCAGCACGACATCGCGCCGCATGTGCCGCCCCTTGCTGCGCGGCT
>JBQCJS010000163.1:0-4886 GCA_051952485.1 Thermomicrobiales bacterium
CACCAGGTCCGCGATCTCCGCCACGACCGATGCCCCCCAGTCGTCCATGCCCGTCTGGCTCGTCGTTATCGGCGGCAGCTCCGGCGTGATGTCCACCGGCACGCCGTCCCGCTCCTCGACCACCCGCAACGGCGCGAACTCGATCGCCGCGCGGTCGCCCACCAGCTCGAAGCTGTAGGAATAGGCGGGCTGATCGTGCGACCATCCGCCGGTCAACGACAGGAACGTCCCATCCGTGAAGCGGATGTGCGCGTTGAAGGTGTCCTCCACATCGAACTCGGCGTGTGCTTGCGCGGACGGTGCCGTGACCGCCCGCTTGCGCGGATAGAGCGTCGCCATCGAGCAGGAGACCGTCGTCGGCGTCGGGTTGCCGCGCATCCACAGCGCGAGGTCGAGGATGTGCACCGCCGTGCTCGCCAGCACGCCGCCTCCGGAGATCTCCTTGACGTAATGCTTGCCCCACCAGGGGATGTCCGTTGCCATCGTCCAGGCGTGGCCCCATACCGGGGTTCCGATGCCGCCCTCATCGACATACTGCTTCAGGTATTGGGCGGCGGGCAGGAACCGCATGTTGAACCCCACCGTCAGCAGCTTCCCGTTCCGCACCGCCGCCGCGTGCATCGCCTGCGCCTCGTCGAGGTTCAGCGCCGTCGGCTTCTCGCAGATCACGTTCGCCCCGGCGTCGAGCGCGGCGACCGTCATCTCGCGGTGGGAGATGGGCATCGTGCAGATCGAGACGATATCCAGCGGCCCGGCGTTTGCCAGCAGGTCGCGGTAGTCGGCGAAGCGGCCGGATTCCGGCACGCCGTAGTGCTCGCCGGTCGCGTTCCGCCGGGCCTCGTCGAGGTCGCAGATCGCCACGATCTCGATTCCCGGCAGGGCGGCGTAGGCATTGAGGTGGTTCCGGCCCTGCGCGCCGCAGCCGAGGACGGCGACACGCAGGGGGCGAGAGGACTCGGCGGAATCGGGCGAGGTCGGCATCGGGGGCTCCAGGGGGGTAGGGGGACGGTCAGGGGATGGGAACGACCAGATCGGAGAGGGATTTCGGGAACGACGTGATGACCTCAGATCCGCCGGCGGTGACGAGGATCTCGTCCTCGATCCGCACACCACCGACGCCTTCGACGTAGACGCCCGGTTCGACGGTGATGCCCTCGCCCGCGCGCAGCGGGCTCATGCTGCCCGGCGCGATCAGGGGGAGGGAGTCGCCCGCCAACCCGAGCGAATGCCCGGTGTTGTGCCGGAATCCCGCCTCCAGCCCGGCGGCGCGGACAGGGAGGCGGGCTGCCTCGTCCACCGCGTGACCGGTGACACCCGCGCGGACGGCGGCGATGCCCGCAGCCTGCGCCTCCAGCACCAGCGCGAGCAGGTGCTTCGCCTCGGGGGATGGTTCACCGATCGCGAACGTGCGGGTGAGGTCGCCGAAGTAGCCCTGGAAGGTCGGGCCGATGTCGATCAGCACGAGGTCGCCCGCCGCCAGGCCGCGCTGGCCGGCATAGGTACTCGGCATCGCGGAGCGTGGACCGCTCTCGACCTTCGTCTCGAAGATGCGGCCATCCATGCCTTCCCGCCGCATCGCGAGTTCCGCCACCGCCGCAACCTCGATCTCGCGCACGTCTGGCCGCAGCGCATCCCGCGCGGCGGCCATCCCGGTCTCCACGATGCGGGCGGCCTGCCGGATCAGGAGCAGTTCGCCGGCCTCCTTCACCCGCCGCAGGTGCGAGGTGATGCCGGGCTCCATCCGCACATCGCGGCCCTGCGCGATCAGCCAGAGATGTCGTCCAGCCGACAGCGCCGACGCCAGGATCGGACCGGCGGTCGCCTCCAGTGCCTTCGCCAGGAGCGCGTTCGCGCCCTCGTCGGGGAAGGCAACGCCGATCTCCGTCTCGATCGCTTCGGACAGCGCCTGCGGGGCGTCGTGGGCATTCGTCAGGAAGGTTGTCCGTCCCTCGCGGTCGACCAGGAGGGTGCCGCCAGCATCCATGCAGCCGGTGTAGTAGCGGATGTCCGGCATCGCCTCGCTCAGGAAGAGGCCGACGCCGCGGTCGCGCATCGCCGCGATCAGGGACTCCCGGCGCGCCGCGACGACCGGGGGCGAGATGGACGAGGTCATGGTTCCCTCCGCCTCACGCGGTCAGCGGCAACGTCACCGGCAGGCCGGTCCGCGACGACTCGTAGATGGCGAGGATGATCTCCAGGGATTTCCGCGCCTCCTTGCCGGTGACGGCCGGTTCGCGGTCGTCGCGGACGGCCTCCAGGAAGTCGCCGATCTGGGCGATGTGGAACTGCGGGAATCCCTTGACCCCGTCGTCATCCTGGAACCATTGCTCGCGCAGTTCGCCCTCGCCGGGGATGCTCCAGAGGTCGTTGACCCCCAGTTCGCCCTCGTTGCGCTCCCACATGCTGACGGCGGCCCCGGAATCGCCGTGGACCGCGACCCGGAAACCGAATGCGGGCTGGAAGGTGGAGCTCGCCTGCAGGACGCCCAGCGCCCCGTTCTCGAAGACGATCGTCGCCGCAGCGGTATCCTCCACGTCGATGTAGGCGCCGTGGCGGAGGGTCGCGTACTTGCCGTAGACCTCCACCGCGCGGCCCATGAACCACTGGAAGTGGTCGATCGAGTGGACGGCCTGGTTCATCAGGATGCCGCCACCCTCGGTCGCCCACTTGCCCCGCCACGGATCGAGCGCGAAGTAGTCCGGTCCGCGCCAGAGGCGGACCGTGCATTCGCCGAGCGTGAGGTTGCCCAGCTTGCCGTCGTCGATCGCCTTGCGGATGCGTTGCGCGGCGGGCCAGAAACGGCGCTGGAAGATGACGCCGAACTTGACGCCCGCCTCGTCCGTCGCGGCGATCATGCGGTCGGCCTCGCCGATGGTGGTGGCGATCGGCTTCTCGCAGAGGACGTGGACGCCCGCCTGTGCCGCCTTCACGACGACCAGCTCATGCACCGGGTGTGGCGTGCAGCAGAGCACCGCCTCCACCAGCCCGCTGGCCAGGAGTTCGTCGAGGTCGGAGAAGACGTTCGGCACGCCGTACGTCGCGGCCATCTCCTGGGCGCGTTCGACGTCGCGGTCGCAGCAGACGACCCAGTCGGCAACATCGAGCGTGCTGAGGGCGAGCGCGTGCGTCTGGGCGATCTTGCCGCAGCCGACGAGCCCGACGCGGACCTTGCGTGTCGCCTGCGGAAGCGGATCGTCAATGGTGGAGTTGGTCATGGGAGTGTCTCCGTAGGGGTGAGCGTCGGCGTTGCCGGGATCGACCTGGAGTTGGTCCGGTCGGGGAAAAGACGCGCGAGTCAGATCGGGGCGGGCGCGGAGCCTTGCCCGGGCAGGAGACAGCCGCGCAGGTAGTCGGCGGCCCATCTCACGCCCGGCGTGCCGGGGCAAAGCGGGTCCTCGTTCTCGATCGCGATCGTGCCGTCGTAGCCGATGTCGCGCAGGGCGCTGAAGAGGTCCTTCCAGTCCACCGCGCCGAGCCCGGGCAGCCGGTAGCGCCACCACGCGCCGGAGAGGATGCCCTCCCGCGCGAGGATCTCCGGCAGGATCTCGGTGTCCTTGCCATCGACGTGGTAGATGCGCTCGCCGAACTCGCGGACGATGCCAGGGATGTGCGGGATCTGGAGCCAGACGAGGTGCGACGGGTCGAAGCTGAGCCCGAGCGCGGGCGAGGGGACCGCCGCGAACATGGCGTCCCAGAGGGCGGGACTGTGGGCGATGTTGCCCTCCCCACCGCCGCGTCCCGCCGTCTCGAAGGCGATGCGCAACCCCTTCTGTTCGGCCTCGTCCGCCAGCGGACCGTAGACCTCCCGGAAGATGCGGAGGTTGTCGGCGACGTGGTTCGTGGGGTGGCCGGGGCCGACGCCGGGCAGGCCGTGGAAGTGCATCCCGTACGCCGAGCCGGTGAAGGTGACGATCGTATCCACGCCGAGGGCGACGGCGGCCTCCATCGCCAGCCGGAACTCGGCGATGCGGGCCCCCCGCTTCGCCAGGTCGGCGGTGAGCAGGTTCACCATCGGGGCGAGGGCCGAGATGCCGACATGGTGCCGGGCAAGGAGGTCGGGGAGGTCGCCCGGTCCGTTGCGGGCGATGGCGGCGAGATCGAGGTGTCCGCCGTAGGACGCGCCAGCGATGGGCGCGTAGCCGGACCCGACGTTGACCTCGATGGTATCGAGGCCGTTGGCGCCGGCCCAGGCGACGAGGTCGGCAAACGGCATCGGCTCGACGCCGACGAGCGAGGCGAAGCCTATCTTCATGGAGTGACCATCAGATCCATTGGCTCCTGTGGGGAGCGGGCGGACAGGAGGAATGTGGTCCCGGGTGAGGGTGCAGGTGTGGCGAAGGATTATCGATTGTCGTTCTGGGGAGGCATTGTCCGGCAGGATCGGAAAAGCGCAACCCCTTTTCCCGGAATTGACATTTGGCGGACGCATCGGGATGCTTGGGGGGACGAGCAAGGAGATGGACGCGATGGTTGCCAAGCAGCGCGACGATGATCATGAGAGCGGCACGACCCGCACGACTTTGACGCTCGGGAACGAGGCGTTGCGGCTCATTCGGCGCAGGGCGGAGGCATCGGGGCAGACACTGGGAGAGGTTGCGACGGCGCTGATCCTGGAGGCCGGCGAGCGGACGGCTTCCGAGGACGAGGAGTCCCTGCCCCCTTACGTCTTTCCGCCCCGTCCGGGAGAGCCGCCCGTTACGATGGATCTGGTGAACAGGCTCCGGGATGAGCTGCTATGACGGCCTGGCTTCTGGACGTCAATGCCCTGATTGCGCTTCTGGATGGCCAGCATATGCATGCGCGTCGTGCTCGTGCATGGTTCCACGCCGATCCGGACCGGCTCTGGTTGACGTGTCCACTGACGCAGAATGGTGCGATTCGCATCA
>JBQCJS010000164.1:0-3300 GCA_051952485.1 Thermomicrobiales bacterium
TCGAGCGAATCATCGCCTCGGTCACGATGTCCCCCGTCGAGAGGCCGACGAAGACATCGGCGCCCACCAGCATGTCGCTGAGCGACCCCTGCTGCTGGGCGTTGTTCGTCTCCTTGGCGACGTAGGATTTCGCCCAGTTCATCCGCTCGCCGCGACTGCGATAGATCGCCCCGGCCCGGTCGCAGACGACGAGGTTCTTCACCCCCGCCCGCACCAGCAGCCGCGCCACCCCGATCCCGGCGATGCCCGCTCCGCTGAGCACGACCTTGACAGTGTCGAGGTCCTTCCCGACCACCTTCAGCGCGTTGTACAGCGCCCCGAGCACCAGGATCGCCGTGCCGTGATGCTGGTTGGAGAAGACCGGGATGTCCGCGCCCTTGTCCAGGTTGTCGGCGATGGTGAAGGCGCGCGGGGAGGAGATGTCGTCGAGGCAGATGGCGCCGAAGGTGGGGGCGATGGCGATGCCGGTCTCCACGATCTCGCCCGGATCGGTGGTGTTGACGCAGATCGGCACCGCATCGACCCCGGCGAAGGTCTTGAAGATGACGCTCTTGCCCTCCGCGACCGGCAGTTCGGCCTCCGGCGGCCCGCCCTCACGCCCGAAGAGGTCCGATCCGTCGGAGAGGATCGCGACGGTGTTGCCCCGGCAGGTGAGGTCGTAGGAGCGCCCCGGGTCGTGGTGGATGGCCATGCAGGCCTCGGCTACGCCGGGGGTGTAGACCAGGGAGAGCATCGCCCGATCGCGCACCGGCACCTTGGAGGCGACGCCGATCAGGCCGCGATACCGGCGCCGGTAGTCCAGGCCCTCGTCGTTCTCGTCGTAGACGAACGTGCCTTCGGGCTTCGATGCCAGCGTGCCGTTGCGGCGGGAGACGAACGAGATGGGCGCGTCGCTGCGGTCCGTGAAGGCGTCATCCGCCAGCTCGGCGGTCTCGTCGAGGCGCATGGGAGGCGCGCCTTCCCCCGGTGCCTGCGCGTCTCCGGGGACGAGTTCCGGCGTCTCCTGTTCCGGTGTCGAGCGAGTCATCTCCGGTCACCTCTCTGCGGTTGTGCGCCCGATGGCTGGCGATGGGCTGGCTTGGCGACGCTGCCCATCGACCGACGGTGGTGAAGCGCGAGCAGCGGGTGACAGGCGTCACACACGGCCGGCTTCGGCTGGGCGTAGTCTACACCAGCCACAAATGACCGGCGTCGAACCTGTGCAGAACGCACAAGCGGCCCCGGCGCCCGAAGGAGCCGGAGCCGCCTGCACTGGACCGTGTCCGATCCCCGGGCGGGATCAGCGCGCGGGCGATGGGGAGGCAGTCGCCTCCGGGGAAGCGTGCGGGGTGCTCTCCGGCGACGCCGCCGGGGAAGCCGCGGGCGATGCGGCCGGGGACGCGACCGGCGTCCCGATCTGGGACGGCGCCGGCGTCGAGCCGGTATCGACCGATCCGATCACCGGGGCCACCGCCGTCGCCACCTCGGGCGAGGCGACCGGTGACGATTCGCCCGCCACTGGCGTGCCAACGCTGACCACCGGCGTGCTCACGCCGGCAGCCGGGGACGAGACTCCCGCAACCGGGGAGGACTCACCCGCGACCGGGGTACCGGTCTCCGCCACCGGCGAGGACGGACCCATTGCCGCCGGCGACGACTCGCCCACGATCGGGGTGCCTGTCTCCGACACCGGGGTTCCCGCCGCCGCGGTCGGCGAGGCAGGAGCTTCGGTGGGCGCTTCGGTCGCGACTTCCGTCGGTGCAACGACGGCAGCAGTCGTGGCGGTCGGTGTCTCGTCCTTGTCGGAGCCGCCGCCACAACTCACGAGGAGCAGTGTGCTCAAACTGAGGACTCCCACGCCCAGCGCGCGCCGAACCCCCATCGACTGTCGTGTCCAAGCAGCCATCAACCCGTTCTCCTTCACGCGTACGCGATGCCGCTCCTGGTGCGGCCCTGCCTGACTGGCAGCGTGTCAACCCGGCCGCAAGCGCAGATGCCGCGCCACCGGCAGGCCCTCGACCCCACAGCCATAGCAACATGAAGGCCACTGGCCATCCGCAGCGAGCCTTCCCGCAATGTACGTCGCGGCGGCGCGTCCGGCCCTGTCGCATCCGACCGGGCCATTCACATGCAGGCGATCACCCTTTCGATGGCGAACCGTGATCCTCCCGTTCACTTGCCCGCCGCCAGCGCACCGGCTACCCTCCCTGCCAGGGACGATCCGGCGCCGGGAGACCTCCGTGTGCCATTGGCGAGGATAGCGAGGAGAACATCGCGTGGGACAGATCTTGCAGCCCGGGACGCCATACGACCGGGAACTTGCCGTCGCGATCGAGGCTGCGCTCGGCGCTTCCGCCGCAATCCTCCCCTTCTACGAGCAACGGACCGCCGAGACCTACACCAAGGGGGACGGCTCCCCGGTCACGGATGCGGACCTCGCCTCCGACGCCTTCATCCAGCAGACCATCCACGCCGCGTTCCCGGACGATGCGATCCTGACCGAGGAGGGCGCGAAGGACCTTGCCCGTGTGGACAACCCACGCTGCTGGATCGCCGATCCGCTGGATGGCACCGCCCAGTTCGTCGCGGGCACGGATCGCTTCGAGGTCCTGATCGCCCTCGTTGAGAACGGGCGCCCCGTCGTGGCGGTCAGCGCGCACCCTCCCTCCGGCCTCCTCCACGCGGCCGTGATCGGCGCCGGGGCCTGGACGATCCTCGGGGGCGAGGCGAAGCCCTTTCACATCACGCCCTCGCAGGAGCCGCCGCGCATCGTCTCGTCCAAGTGGTATCGGGGTCGCGAGGGCCGGGACCAGATCCTCGCCGCGGCGACCCGGCTGGGTGCGGCCGAACCGCCGATCATGGAGATCGGCTTCCAGCCCCGCGCCTTCGACGATGTCATCCGCACCTACGATGTCTTCCTCGGCCTCTGGCCGGACGACCAGGCGTCCATCGCGCAGGAATGGGATGTCGCCGCCTCCGACCTCATCGTGAACGAGGCAGGCGGCCGCCTCACCGACTTCTGGGGGCGTCCGCACCAGTACAACAAGCGCGACACCGGGGTCGTGGGCGGCCTGCTCGCCGTTGCCGATGCGGAGACCCATCGCCGCGTCCTCGATGCCTTCGCCCCCATCCGCCCCGACGACGCCCCCGCCCTCGAGGGAGTGGGCCCGGAGGCCTGAACGAGCCCCTTCCCACGTACGACGACGGCGATCCGCACCGGATCGCCCGCGTAAAATAAAAAGCGTCGTGCGTTACCCCAATAAAGAAAAACCCCCCAAACCCCACAAAGAAGCCCCGCCCATATATATGATAACTTACACC
>JBQCJS010000165.1:0-5265 GCA_051952485.1 Thermomicrobiales bacterium
GGCGGCACACGCCGTTCTTCCCGGGGTACCGGCCGCAGTTCTACATCCGGACGACGGACGTGACGGGCGCCATCGAACTGCCGGAAGGGGTGGAGATGGTGATGCCGGGCGACAACATCCAGATGGGGGTGGAGCTGATCACGCCGGTGGCGATCGAGGAAGGGCTGCGCTTCGCGATCCGCGAAGGGGGCCGCACCGTCGGCGCCGGCGCCGTCACCAAGATCGTCCAGTAGTCGGAGTCACATAGCGGGCCGCGAATGGTGCCGGGCACGCCCGGCACCATCCCGCGTCCGTTGGATGAGGGAAACAGATGGTTGCAACGCGGAAGCCGGCGCAGAAGATCCGGATTCGCCTGAAGGCCTACGATCACAAGATCCTCGACCAGTCGGCGGCGCGCATCGTCGAGACGGCGGAGGCCTCCGGGGCCAAGGTCGCGGGGCCGGTGCCCCTGCCGACGCGGATCGAGCGCTACACGGTCATGCGGTCTCCGTTCATCGACAAGGACTCCCAGGAGCACTTCGAGATCCGGACGCACAAGCGCCTGATCGACGTGCTGGAGCCGAGCGGCAACACGATTCGGTCGCTGATGCGGCTGAACCTGCCGGCCGGTGTCGATATCGAGATCAAGCTGTAGAATTGGTGGTTTGGCCTGCCGGCATTCGGGCTGGCGGCTGAGAGTGTGATCAAGGCACAACACGCTCTGCGAGCGATCGCGGCGCATGCGCTGACATCGCTTCCTGACTCAGAGCAGGGGAGAGCCAATGGTTCATGGATTGATCGGGCGCAAGCTCGGTATGACGCAGATTTTCGACGAGCAGGGCCTGGCCCGACCGGTGACGGTCATCGAGGCGGGGCCGTGCGTCGTCACCCAGATTCGCAGCGAAGAGAAGGACGGCTACGAGGCGGTCCAGCTCGGATTCGGAATCGCGAAGAAGCTGAACAAGCCCCAGGCCGGCCACGTCCGCGCCAGCGGCCACCAGGTGAAGACGCTTCGCGAGTTCAAGGCTGACGATTATTCGGGACTGGAAGTTGGACAGGTCTTTACGGCCGATACGTTCTCCGAAGGCGACATCATCGATGTCACCGGAACGTCGAAGGGTCGCGGATTCCAGGGCGGCATGAAGCGCCACGGATTCAGTGGTGGCCCGAAGACGCACGGCCAGTCCGACCGATCGCGCGCGCCGGGTTCGATCGGCTCCAGCGCCACGCCGGGACGCGTCTTCAAGGGACTGCGGATGGCGGGACACATGGGGCACGAGCGCGTGACCGTGCAGAACCTGAAGGTGCTGCGGGTCGATGTCGAGCGCAACCTGCTGCTGGTCGAAGGATCGGTGCCGGGCCCGAACGAGGGCACGCTGCTGATCAAGCGCGCGGTGAAGGGCCAAAAGTAGTCGCCACCCCGCGGAGCCGGCGGATCGAAACGGTCGGCCGGTGACCCGGTGACGACGATGGGAGCAACGGATGGCACAAACGATTGATGTTCAGAATCTGAAGGGTGAGGTCGTTGGGTCGGCCAATCTCGACGAGACGGTCTGGGGCATCGAGCCGAATATCGCGGTGATGCATCAGGCGGTGGTTCGCCAGTTGGCGAACGCGCGTCTCGGAACCCATGACACCCAGACCCGCGGCGAGGTCCGCGGTGGCGGTCGCAAGCCATGGCGCCAGAAGGGCACCGGGCGTGCGCGCCAGGGGTCCACGCGGGCGCCGCAGTGGAAGGGCGGCGGCGTGGTCTTCGGCCCGCACCCGCGCTCCTACACGCAGGCGATGCCGCGCCAGATGCGGCGCCTGGCGCTGCGGTCGGCGCTCTCGGCCAAGGTCCGGGACGAGCGGGTGACGGTGCTGCGCGAGTTCGCGGGCATCGAGCCGCGCACCAAGGAGTTCAAGACGCTCCTCACCGCGCTGCCGGAATCCCGGTCGGTACTGGTGGTGCTGCCGGAGAAGATCGAGACGATCGAGCGCGCCGCGGCGAACCTGCCGCAGGTGAAGACGATCATTGCCGCGAACCTGAGCGTTCGCGACATCTTGAAGTACGAGCGTCTGGTCCTGGCCGAGGAGGCCGTGGCCGTGATCGAGGGCATGTGGGCGCTTCCGGCGGACAAGCGCGAGCCGAGCTCCTGGCAGCTCGCGCGTCGCGCCGCCAAGGGCGACGCCACCGAGCCGGCGGTTGTGGTCGATGACGCCGCTGAGGAGGTTGCCTAATCATGCCTGTCCTGCGTAACGAACAGATCCTTGTTCGCCCGGTGATCACCGAGGAGAACACCACCCTGATGGAGCGGGATCAGTACACGTTCGAGGTCCACCCGGATTCGAACAAGATCCAGATCAAGGCGGCCGTTCAGGAGACCTTCGATGTGAAGGTGAAGGCCGTGAACGTGATGAACGTGAAGCCCAGCAAGAAGTCGCGCATGATCCGGCGCGGTTCGGGCCGCATCACCGGTGCGACCCGCAGCTGGAAGAAGGCGATCGTGACGCTCGAGTCGGGCAACCACATCGACATCTTCGAGCAGGTCTAGCCAGGCCACCGGATAGAAGGGAACGTTTGGACGATGGCCATTCGCAAGTACAAGCCAACCTCCCCGGCGCGCCGCTCGATGAGTGTCAGCACGTTCGAGGAGATCACGAAGAAGCGGCCCGAGAAGAGCCTCACCGAGCCGCTGAAGAAGCATGCCGGCCGCAACAACCGCGGTCGCATCACCACCCGGCACCAGGGTGGTGGCAACAAGCGGCTCTATCGCATCATCGATTTCAAGCGCAACAAGCACGGGATTCCCGCGCGCGTCGCCGCGATCGAGTACGATCCCAACCGCTCGGCGCGCATCGCCCTCCTCTTCTATGTGGATGGCGAGAAGCGCTACATCCTGGCGCCGCTGGGCGTGAAAGTGGATGACACCGTCATCGCCGGCCCCGATGCGCCGATCCGCACCGGCAACGCGCTGCCGCTGGCGAACATCCCGACCGGTACGCAGGTCCACAACGTGGAACTGTACCCGGGCAAGGGTGGCCAGCTGGTCCGCTCCGCCGGCACGTCCGCCCAGGTGATGGCCAAGGTCGGCAAGTACGCGCAGTTGCGCATGCCGTCCGGCGAGGTTCGCCTGGTGCTGCTCACCTGCTACGCCACGCTCGGCCAGGTTGGCAACGTCGATCACGAGAACATCGAGATCGGCACGGCCGGCCGCAGCCGCCACATGGGCCGCCGCCCGACCGTCCGCGGATCGGTGATGAACCCGAACGACCACCCGCACGGTGGTGGTGAGGGCAAGGCGCCGATCGGTGGCCAGCCGAAGACGAAGTGGGGCAAGCCCGCGTTCCAGCGCACGCGGAACAACAAGCGCACGGATCCGATGATCGTTCGACGCCGCCCATCGAAGCGGCGCTAGGCAGACGAGGCGCAGCCGAGAGCGATCTCACGCCACTCGTCGGTCGCGCTTCCCAGATGGGTTTAGGAGTAGAACACCGTGTCGAGATCTTCCAAGAAGGGACCGTACATCGACGCCAAGCTTCAGAAGAAGGTCGATGTACTCAATCAGACGAACCAGCGCACGGTCATCCGGACCTGGGCGCGTGCCTGCACCATCTTCCCGGGCATGGTGGGGCACACCATCGGGATTCACAACGGTCGGACGCATGTGCCGATCTTCGTGACGGAGCAGATGGTTGGCCACAAGCTCGGTGAGTTCGCGCCGACCCGCACCTATCGCGGGCATGGCAAGGACGCCGACCGACGCGGCCGCCGCTAAGGCCGGGCTGTGTAGAGGAACGAGGAAAGAGGAACGATGGAAGTCAGGGCAAGCGTCGAGCGCGTCCGCATTTCACCTCGAAAAGCCCGGCTGGTGGTCGACATGGTCCGCGGCAAGCAGGTGAACGAGGCGATCGAGATGATGCGCTTCGTGCCGAACCGGGCCGCCGAGGACGTCGAGCGGCTGCTGAAGTCGGTGCGGGCGAACGCCGAGAACAACTACGATCTTGATCCGGACACGCTCTGGATCAAGGCGATCTATGCCGACGATGCGCCGCAGCTGCGCCGCTTCAAGCCGAAGGCACGCGGTCGTGTCGGGAAGATCCTGCGCCGATCCTGCCACATCACCGTGATCGCCGAAGACAGGGAGCGCCGCTAATGGGACGCAAGGTCAATCCGATCGGATTCCGCCTGGGTATCGCGAGCGACTGGGAATCGAAGTGGTTTGCCGAGCGCAACTACACCGAGCTCGTCGCTGAGGATCTCAAGATCCGGAAGCTGATCTACAAGGAACTGCAGCGCGCGGGCATCTCGCGCATCGAGCTGGAGCGGTCGGCGAACAAGGTCGATATCACGCTCCACACCTCGAAGCCGGGCATTGTCATCGGCAAGCAGGGCGCGAACGTCGATCGCATCCGTCAGCTCATCGAAAAGGAAGTGGGCAAGAAGGCCAACCTCCGGATCGAGGAGATCAAGGTGCCGGAGACGGACGCTCGCCTGATCGCCGAGAGCATCGCCGAGCAGATCCAGCGCCGCGTGGCCTATCGCCGCGCCATGAAGCACGCCGTACAGCAGGCCATGCGCCGGGGTGCGAAGGGCGTGAAGATCCGCCTCGGTGGTCGCCTGGGCGGCGCCGAGATGAGCCGCACCGTGACGGAGATGGATGGCCGCGTGCCGCTGCATACGCTGCGCGCGAACATCGACTTCGCCATCGTGCATGCGCACACCACCTATGGCCGCATTGGCGTCAAGGTGTGGGTCTACAAGGGCGACGTCATCCGACGCTCCGCCGATGTGACCGACGCCTCGCTGACGGCAGAACTTGCCAGCGCCGACTAGGGTCGGTTGGGCGTGACCGCCCGCCCGGGAATCGACCCCGGCGGGCAAGGCGCGCAATGAATCGGAGCATGATGCCATGTTGATGCCAAAGCGGACGAAGTACCGCAAGCAGATGCGCGGCCGGATGACCGGCAAGGCCTATCGGGGCTCGGACATCTCCTTCGGGGAGATCGGCCTGCAGTCGCTGGAGCCGGCCTGGATCACCAGCCGCCAGATCGAATCGTCCCGTCGCGCGATCACGAACTACCTGAAGCGCGGCGGCAAGGTGTGGATCCGGGTCTTCCCGGACAAGCCGGTGACCAAGAAGCCGGCGGAAGTCCGCATGGGTTCCGGTAAGGGGTCTACCGAGTACTGGGTTGCCGTCATCAAGCCGGGCCGCATCCTCTTCGAGGTGGCCGGGGTCCCGCAGGAGCGCGCCGAGGAGGCGTTGCGCCGCGCGGCCATGAAGATGCCGATGAAGTGCAAGGTGC
>JBQCJS010000166.1:0-2823 GCA_051952485.1 Thermomicrobiales bacterium
CTACAAGACGATCCGACCACACCAAGCCCTCGGGTATGCGACCCCCGCCGCCTTCCTCGCCCCCTGATCTGTCTCACATGTATCGAACCAGCACACGCCGTTGACAGGGCAGACGTGCCGTATATGATATACAGACCGCTGTCCGTCCGCATCACCGCTGCCTGCTCTCCATCGCCGGTCCCCAGTCAGGTCGCGAACCGGTCGCTCGTCGGGGAGGCGTGCAGACCCGAAAGACCATGAATGACGTCCCGACGTACATGGGGAAAGCATGCGGCTCTATGATCTATCATGGCGCGCGGGGTCCAGCGGGAGGCGATGCAATGCGTCGTCTCGTGCGCAACGTCGGTCATCTTCCTGTTCCGTTTGAAGGACCCCTATCGTGATCGAACGCCCACGCTTCCAGACCAAGCAGGAACTCGTTTACGTCGCCCTCCACGATGCCATCATGGCCTGCGACCTCCGGCCCGGCCAGCGCCTCGTGATCGACGAGATATCCCGCCAGCTCGGCGTCTCCCACATCCCCGTCCGCGAGGCGATCCAGCAACTCCAGTCCGAGGGCCTCGTGCAGACGGTCCCGCACATCGGCGCGACCGTCGCGCCCATCTCCCGCGACAACCTCCGCGAGATCTTCGTGCTGATGGAAGGCTTCGAATCGGTTTCGATGGAGATCGCCGCCGCGCAACTGACGCAGGAGGGCTTTCTCCGGCTCGAAGACCTGCTCGCCGGGATGGACGAGGCGATCGCGAACGACGAGGTCCAGCGATGGTCCCGGTTGAACGCCGCCTTCCACCGCGAGATCGCCGCCGCGACCGCCATGCCCACGCTGATCGACATGCTCAGCCGCACCCTCGACCACTGGGACCGCATCCGGCGGTACTTCGGCATCGTCTCCCGCCGCCTCCCGACCGCCCAGGCCGAGCACCGGCAGATCCTGGCCGCGCTGCACGCGCAGGACATCGAGACGTTGCGCACCCTCGCCCGCGACCATTCACGCAATGCGCTGGGCGCCTACATCGCGGCCCTCGACGCCCGGGATGACGCGGAAACCGCCGCGCCGACCGCGACGGGATATCACGGTTCGCTCAACGGAGCAGGCAAGGAGATCGCATGAGCGGAGACCAGCGCATCGGCATCATCATGAACGGCGTCACCGGACGGATGGGAACCAACCAGCATCTCATCCGGTCGATCGTCGCCATCCGCGACCAGGGTGGCATCCGGGGCCGGGATGGCAGCGTCATCACGGTGGACCCGATCCTCGTCGGTCGCGACGAGAAGAAGCTGGCCGCCCTGGCATCGGCACACGGCATCCGGCGGTGGACGACCGACCTGGCTGCCGCGCTCGCCGATCCGGATGACACCGTCTACTTCGATGCCCAGCGGACCGAATTGCGGGAGCCCAGCGTGAAGCAGGCGATCGCCGCCGGCAAGCACGTCTACTGCGAGAAGCCGATCTCCACCAGCCTCGAATCCGCGCTCGACCTCGCCGCCCTGGCGGAGGAGGCGGGGATCAAGCATGGTGTCGTGCAGGACAAGCTCTTCCTTCCCGGGCTGCGCAAGCTGAAGCGGCTGATCGACGGTGGTTTCTTCGGCCAGATCCTCTCGGTTCGCGGCGAGTTCGGCTACTGGGTCTTCGAGGGCGACTGGCAAGCCGCCCAGCGCCCGTCGTGGAACTACCGCAAGGAGGACGGCGGCGGCATCATCGTCGATATGCTATGCCACTGGCGCTACGTGCTGGACAACCTCTTCGGCGAGGTGCAGGCCGTCTCCTGCCTCGGGGCGACCCACATCCCGGAGCGGGTGGACGAGCAGGGAAACCGCTACGCCGCCACCGCCGACGATGCCGCCTACGCCACCTTCGAGCTGGAGGGCGGCGTGATCGCCCACTTCAACTCGTCGTGGACGACCCGCGTCTACCGCGATGAACTCCTCGTCCTCCAGGTCGATGGGACCGAGGGGAGCGCCATTGCCGGCCTGCATACCTGCAAGGTCCAGCATCGATCCATGACGCCGAAGCCGACCTGGAACCCGGACGTGCCCACGACCATGGATTTCTTCGCGGACTGGAAGGACGTTCCCGCGAACGAGGTCTTCGAGAACGCCTTCAAGGTGCAATGGGAGATGTTCCTGCGACACGTCGCCTGGGACGAGCCCTACGCCTTCGGCTTCCTCCAGGGCGCGAAGGGCGTGCAGCTGGCGGAACTCGGCCTCCAGTCGTGGGCGGAGCGCCGCTGGCTCGATGTCGCGCCACTCGCCGTGCCGTCCGCCGTCGCTGACTGAAAGGAGCCACGCGATGGCCATCGCCCCATCGACCTCGACCGCAACGACCCATCGCCTCCCGTCCACGGGCGGCGTGATCGAGACATACACGCCGGGACCGGCCTCCAGCTACGCCCGCTCATATCCGCTTCCCATGAAGCGGATCGCCTTTGCCGCCGCGCACGTCGTCTCCGATCCCTTTGCAGACATCAACCCGACGCTGGATGTGGCGATCGACTGGGAAGCGACCCTCGCCTACCGCCGCTCCCTGTGGGCGCTCGGGTTGCGGGTCGCGGAGGCGATGGATACCGCCCAGCGGGGCATGGGACTGGACTGGGAGGCGAGCAAGGAGCTGATCGCCCGGTCGATCGCCGAGGCGAAGGCGGCCGGCGGCCACGTCGCCAGCGGCGCGGGCACCGATCACCTCGCGCCCGACCCCTCGCTCGGCCTGGATGCCATCATCGCGGCCTACGAGGAACAGGTCGGCTACGTCGAAGGGCTTGGCGGCCAGGTGATCCTGATGGCGAGCCGCGCGCTGGCCGCCGCCGCGACCTCCCCCGATGA
>JBQCJS010000167.1:0-3858 GCA_051952485.1 Thermomicrobiales bacterium
CTGCTGCATGCCATCACGACGCATGAGCCGCTTCGCTCGGGATGACACGCAAAGGTTCCGCGGTGATGTGTCATCCCGAACCCGGATACATTCTGTGCCTCCGGAGGGACCGATCGCGTATCGGTCCGGTTTCCGCATCTGGGTTTTCCGACTCGGTGTCAGTCGGGACACATCACGAGCGGGCCTGCTGCTTCGCCAGGAGCCGCGCCTGTTTCTCCCGCTCCTTCGCCTCGCGCCGCAACCGGCGTTCCCGGCGACGCTGGCGCAGCTTCCGCTGCACGTTCGAATTGATGAACCCGCCGAACAGCATCACATGGGCGAGGAAGTAGAGCGACGCCACGATCAGGGTGATGAACCCCAGCACCTGTCCGTAGCGACCCACCCCGCCAATGAGGCGGATGTAGATCGGGAAGATCTGCGTCATCACCAGGAACAGCGCCGCCGCGATCAGCGTGCCCGGCAACACGTCCCAGAAGCGCTGGCCGGCGTTCGGCAGGATGCGATAGATCACCAGGAACAGGAGCACCGCCGAGGCGTAGGAGAGGCCGTAGGCGATCAGCTGGCCGCTCGTGCTCGCCAGGATGAAGCGCTGCAGCGCCTCCGGCAGGTCCGCGTTCACGAAGAACGTCGTCACGATCGGCAGCAGCGACGAGATGATGAAGAAGAACGCGAAGAGCAGGATCACCACGAAGCCACGCCGCTTCTCGCTGAAGTAGCCGCTGCTGCGCACCCCGTAGATGCGGTTCAGGTTCCGCGCCAGCGAGCTCACGAAGCCCATTCCCGCCCAGGCGAAACCGACCACGCTCACCAGGCCGAGCCAGCCGCTGTTCTGCCGGGCGTCCACCGCCTGCTGGAAGGCGTCCGTCGCGACGCTCCCCGCCGGGAAGATCTCGTTGATGATGCGAAAGGCGGCGTCCAGCACCTCCTGGTCGTTCCGCAGGAAGTACCCGGCCACCGAGATCACCAGGAAGAACATCGGCAGCATCGCGATCAGCGCGTGATAGGCCACCGATGCCGCGAGATCCCCGGCGGACTTCTGCGTGTAGCCACGATAGAGCCACCGGACCGGCACGATGAAGCGCTGCCAGAAGGCCGGGGCCCGGTTCAGGGTCCGCGAGATGAAGTTGAAGTCGATCTCAGGCGGCTTGCGCTCGCCGTCCACCGCCGGATCGAGGTACCGCCCGAAGCGCCGGCCCGCCTCGCCGATCAGGAGCGCCATCAGCGGTCCTTCCCGTCGTCATCGAGGGCGAAGACATCCCGAGCCGGCTCCCGCTGGGCGTCCGCCCCGTTGCCGGCGAACCCGTTCCCGTTGCCGTTCCCGTTCCGGCGCTTGCGGTTGCGTCCCCACGGACGCAGCCGCTGCCAGAGCGACGGCTTCTCCTCGGGCGTCTCCTTGCCGTTCGCCGGCCGCTCGCCATGCACCGCCACCAGCGGCCCGAACAGGCTCCAGCTTTCGAGGATCGAACTCCCCGCGAACCGGAACGTCTCGTCCCCCTCGGAGGCCACCAGCTTCCCGCTGGGCGGCGTCCCGAAGAAATCGCCGAGGTGGGTCCCCACCAGCGTCACCCGGGCCACCACCTTGTCGTGATCGGCGATCAGCTCCCGGACGTTGATCCTGCCGTCCGGGAATGCCGTCTTGAAGGCCACGATCACCTGCTTCAGCCCGTCGATGCCCGGCGCCTGGCCGGGATTCCGGCTGTGATCGACGAAGCGCGGGTTGACGATATCCTCCAGCCCCTCGATCTGGCCGGTCGAATACGCCTCGTAGAGCTGGTGGACCACGCGCTTGCGGCTCTCGGCATCGCCGGAGGTGAAGAGATCGGCGCCGATCCAGGCCGCGACGATGGAGAGCGCCGCCACGATCAGCAGGCGGCCGACATTCTCCTGGAAGAGGCTGTCCGCGCGGCTGACGATCTCGGCCCGCGGCAGGGCGACGGAGACGATCGCCGGGCCGAAGTTCCGGACGCCCGCCGGCATCTCGATATCCGAACGGGCGTAGAGGAACGGCACGCCGGTAGCCGTCAGCAGCGTGCCCGTCTGGTCCTCCAGCACCGGGGTCGCACCCGGCAGCGGCGTGGCGGCGATGTAGGGCGGAACGGCGGCCTCCGCGTCCGATGGATACTGGGCCAGGAGCGTGTTCGTATCCCCGTACATCCGGAAGACGGTGCCGGATGGGGGATTCGTCTGCTCGGCGAACGCCTCCAGCGCGGAGAACGGCAACGACACGAAGACGAGGCGATCGACCGTGCCGCTGCTGTTGCGCACCGGGTAGGCGTAGGTCATCGTCCCGTCCGGCGATCCGGGCAGGACGGCGATATCGCTGATCGTCATGTCCCCGGCCGCGAGTGCATCGCGCAGGTTGCCGGGGTTGTCCTCGAAGAAGACCGGACGCAGCCCGCTCGCCTGGCAAGGGATAGAGCCGTCGGCCTTGATGATGCCGATGTTCTGGTAGGTGTAGGCGTTGTCGTTCAGCAGGGCCTGGACCAACGACGTGCATTCGGCGGTATCGTCGCCCCGCAGCTCCGGCAGGCGAGCGAGGGTGAGCAGGTAGCGGCGCGTCTGGTCGATCGACCGCCCCTGGTCCACCGCCGCGAGGTTGGCGAGGTTGACCGCCTCGGCCTGGCCGGCATCGAGCGCGTCGTCCCGCTGCTGGGAAGCCGTGTAGTAGAGCAGGCCGAGCGCGGGCAGCGAGGCGACCACCACCAGCATCACCAGCCGGAAGCGCAGGGTGTGGATGTAGGGAAAGTCCCGGTACCAGCGCGCGAGCGTGCTCACGATGCGTGACCAGGCCGGCGGCTGCCACCCGTTCGTCGCCGTGTCATCCGCGCCCGTCCGATCATCGCCCCTCCCATCACCCCATCATGCGCAGCCACGCGCCAGACATGTCCCTAACTATAGGGGAACACCGCGCACCGGGCGGACATCCGGCCCACAACACCGGACCATCGCAAGAGGTGGCATCGGCGGGGCTGCCCCTGCCCGCCCCCCACGGCCACTTGCCGAATCCGGGAGATCGGCGACACTCGGATCACGTCTGTCCTTCCCGGCGATGCACCCGCCATCGCCCCATCCGAAAGGTCCCCATGCCCGGCTCTCCATCCGCCCAGCTCGATGCCGTCCTCGCCACGCTGGACACCGCCGCCAGCCGCGAGCGCAACCTTGCCGACCTTTTCCGCCTGCTGGCCCAGCCGAGCATCAGCGCCCAGGGCATCGGCATCCGGGAGACCGCCGCCATCGAACGGGAACTCCTGGAGGCGGCGGGCCTCGAGACCCGCCTGGTCGAGACACCCCGGCAGCCGATGATCTACGGCGAATGGCTCGGCGCCGGCCCGGAGCAGCCGACCGTCCTCTTCTACGGCCACTACGACGTCCAGCCGCCCGATCCGCTCGACCTCTGGGTCTCGCCACCCTTCGAGCCGACCATCCGCGACGGCCGCATCTACGCGCGCGGCGTGGCCGACAACAAGGCCCAGCACTTCAGCCACATCGCCGCCATCCGCGCCTGGCTGGAAACGACCGGCTCCCTGCCGGTGAACGTGAAGGTCCTGCTGGAGGGCGAGGAGGAGATCGGCAGTCCCAGCCTCGATGAGACGGTCCGCGCCCACCGCGACCTCTTCGCCGCCGACCTCGTCTACACCTCCGATGGCCCCGTCACCGACGACGCCTGGCCCGAGATCGAGTTCGGGGTGCGCGGCATGTGTTACGTCGAGCTGCGGGCGAAGGGTCCGAACCGCGACCTCCACTCCGGCCACTGGGGCGGGGCGGCGCCGAACCCGATCTGGACGCTCGTCCGCGCGCTGAACACGATGATCGACGACCAGAACCACGTCCTCATCGATGGCTTTTACGACAACGTCG
>JBQCJS010000168.1:0-2795 GCA_051952485.1 Thermomicrobiales bacterium
CAGCGCGGCCAGTTCCGGCGAATCGGCGAGCCAGAGCGGGATTGCGTGGGGACCGGGAACGTAGGGACCGACCATGAGGGGAGCCTCCTTGCATGGGGGCAGCGGCATCGTGACGTCATCGTGTTGCGCGCAGCTTACCCGGTTCGAAGCGCCAGACAAGAGCAGACGCCATCCCCGCAGGATCGCGTGGAATGGCGCCTGGCGAATCGTCTCCGAACTCAGTGGACTGTCCAGACTAACCTGGCATTGCGCTGAGATCTCGGCGAACCACGAGGGTTCGCCCTACGAACGACCGAATCGCTTGGCAGTCCGGTCGTTTTTGGGGGCCGCCTTCTTGGCGCCCCGACCAGGCATGCACAGGACACGTTAGGCGAGTCGGTCCACTCAGGATCAGGGCTGATGGCGCGCTGGCTGCGGATTTCGGCATCCGTGTTGCGGAGTGTGCAGCGCCGCAAGCAGCACCCCGGCTGTCCCGATCACCACCAGGATGCCGCAGATTGCCGCCGCGATCAGGGCGGCCGGGTCCTCCCCGGGGAGCAACGAGGCTCCACCGAGGAGGTCTCTGGCGAGCACGGCCCACGCGAGGGCCGCCCCCGCGATCCCGATCCCGCGCCGCCGGTGGTGCAGCGCCGCACCCATGAACGTCGCGGACGGTGACATCACGGCGCAGGTGATGCCGATGACGATCAGGGCGTGAAGAAACGGGCTGGGAATGCCGGGCAACTGGATCGCATCATACCCAAGGAGGTGATTCACGGCGTCTCGCTCCTGCGCCCCGATGAGCGCTGGTGGGCCCTTTGTCCGGAACGCGAGCGATCCGGGGACTGCATCGCGGCCGTTGTTGATCCGCGAGGCACTCATGGATACGAGCCGTCGTCTGGATGGGATTGCCCTCGAATCCGTCCCCGCCTTCCTCGGCGGACCGGTCCGTGCGAGACAATGATCGTGAACGGACTGTGAACGATCGGGAAGGGCTGCCTTGCATGACCGCGCACGACCATCGCTCCGACGCTCCCCCTTTCGACGAGGCGATGCAGGCGCTGATCGCCGAACGCTGGCGGGATGTCTGGAAGGCAATGCCCTCGCGCAAGGAACTCGCCGATCCGGAGGCCATCCACGCGGTGCGCGTCGCTTCCCGCCGCCTGCGCGCCGCGATGGATGTCGCCACCGATGCCTTTCCCCATCGCTGGTATCGCCGTCTCCACAAGGAGGCGAAGCGCATCACTGGCGAATTCGGCGACCTGCGTGATGCCGATGTCATGCTCGAAGCGTTGCGCGCGGAACGGAAATCCGCGCCGGAGGCCGAACATGCCGGTCTCGACGATCTCATCGCGCAGCAGGAGGACGTGCGGGCCGCGGCGCTCACCGAGGTTCGCCGGTATGTGAAGCGGCTGCGCAAGCGGCGCGTCCGGCAGGAGGCCCGCAGGCGCTTTCCCCGCCCGTCCCGTTCGGAGCGGAAGGCCCTGCGGCGCGCCATTGCCGCGGAAGGAGCGGCGCAATGACCAAGCCCTGGCCGGTCCCCGACCTCGACCCCGATGCCTCCGTCGCGACGACGGCACGCGCCATCCTCGCCGTGCGCGCCGGGGAGCTCTTCAGCTACGATGCCGTCTTCCCGGACGCGAACGCTGTCGCCGCCCTCCACACTGCCCGCATCGCCGCCAAGCGGCTCCGGTACACCCTGGAGCTCTTTCCCGAGGTCTTCGGGGAGGATGGCGATGCGGTGCTGGCGGATGTGAAGGCGCTGCAGGAAGACCTCGGCATCGTCCACGATCGCGATGTCCTGATCGCCACCATCGAGCGCCGCCTTGGTGCGCTGATCGATGAGCACGAGGCGGGCACCGATGCCGTCCGCACCAGCCTGGAGATCGTGCTGGCGCGCATCCAGCAGGAGCGCCGGACGCGGCATCGTGCCGTCGCTGACCAGTGGAAGCGCCTGGCAGGCGGCGACTTCCGGACGCGGCTTGAACGGCTGGTTGGGGACCACGCCATTCCGACCGCGCCGGTGGAGTAGGGAGTCGATCGTCAGGCGGCTGGCTGGCCGGGGAGGGCATGCGGGCGGCGCGGCTCCATCGTCGCGAAGTAGCGCGCCGGCGAGGTGCCCAACGCCTGCCGGAACATCGCGATGAAGGACGAGACGTCGCGGTAGCCCACCGCGTTCGCCACCTGGGCCACGCTCTCCCCCTCGCCGAGCAGTTCCAGCGCGCTCAGGAGGCGGATCTGTTGCCGCCAGCGCGCGAAGGTGAGGGTCGTTTCCGTCCGGAAGAGCCGGGCCGCCGTCCGGCTCGTCATGCCCACCTCCGACGCCAGTTCGCCCAGCGTGCGTTGGTCGGCGACATTCGCCTGCAGCAGGTCGCAGAGCCGGCGCAGGCGTTCGTCGCGGGGACGCGGGATCGAGAGCGGCTCGGCCTCGCTGCGCGAAAGGCGGTCGAGGATCACCTGCATCAGCCGGGCTTCCGGGCCGTCCGCGGGATAGCGGTCGGGGAAGTTCGCGGCCTCCACCAGGAGTTCGCGCGTCAGCGGGTCGATGAAGACCACGCAGCAATCGCTGGAGATGTGCACCGCACCGGGATGGGCGTAGAGGGCCTGCATCCGGCATGGGCGTCGCGCCGAGATGGCGTGCCGCTCGCCGCCGGGTATCCAGACGGCGCGTTGCGGCGGCACGACCCAAACGCCGGTTGCCGTCTGCACGGTCATCACGCCGTCGCTGGTGTAGGCCAGCTGCGAGGTCTCGTGGCTGTGCCAGTGGATGGTGCGGTCGATCGGGATGTTCTCGACCGCCACCGGCGGCCACTCCT
>JBQCJS010000169.1:0-12090 GCA_051952485.1 Thermomicrobiales bacterium
TCGCCACCTCCTGCACGATGGACGCAAGGGTGCGGGAGCCATAGATCGTTGGCTCCCGCGTCCCCAGCGTGTTCAGATTCGGTCCGTTCACCAGCAGCACGCTGGGGATGCTTCCCTCACCCATGTGTCCCCTGTTTACCCCACTGGTTGCTTGCTGTTGGCCAATGCCGCGACGTAGGCCGTGATGGCGTACGAATCCTGCGACCCCTTCGGAGTGAGCTTCCCGGTGAAGACGTAGACCGGCTGCAGGTACTGTTGCTCGCCGGGAATCCCGGACGGCGCCCAAGCCAGTGAGACGCTGGAGTAGACCGCCGTTCCCTCGATGGTCGAGCCATCCGGATAGGTGTCCGAGGGCAGCGTGGTGTTCACATAGGAACGATGCTCGACGACTTCCGTCCATGCCTGGTCGAGCGGGCGAAGCTGGTAGGTGTCGGTCTGCGAGATGTCTCCCCAGCGCCACGACGCCTCGACGATGGTGTTGTTCGCGCCGACCGTGACACTGATGCTCGGGATCGAGGAGATGAGCGGCGACGGCGACACCGGAAGGAAGACGACGATCGCCTGGGCGGGATTGTCGACCTTGTCCTGGATGGTGCCATCGCCGATGTTGGCGGGAAGCTGACCCTTGGAGCGCAGCCATTCCCGCGCGGCGGCAATGATCTCGCTGTCCGACGCCAGGTCGCCCTCGGGGGAGGCGCCGGGGGCGACGTACTGCGCCAGGCCGGGGGTTACGAAGAGCTTCCCGTTGCCATTGGCGGAGTAGGTGCCATTCCCCTGGTCCTGCACATCGGCGCCGATTTCGAGGGCGTCGGCCAGCGACTTGGCCTGGTCGCCATCGAGGGATTGCAGCGTCATGGAGTAGACCGGGGCGTCCGATGGCGTGCCGCTGGGTGTGCCGTTGTAGGTGGATTCGATGTTGAAGACGAATCCCTGGACGTTCATGGTGGGCAGGTCGACCGGCGGCAGCTCCTTCGCCAGTTCGGAATTGTCGTCCTGGGCGGCCGCGGAGAGCGTGGAGCCCGCGAGCAGGATGATGGCGAGGGAAGCGGCCAGCCATGACCGCGACCACAGGCGCAGGGAGGGACGAGACATGCAGCGTGTCCTTTCGGTGGATGCGGCCGTTGGGAACCCGCGATCCGGTGGGCTGGGTCCTACGTGGCTTCGACCGGATCGACGTCGATGATGCGGCGGAGTTCCACGATCTGGTCGCGGAGCAGCGCTGCCTTCTCGAACTCGAGGTCCTTGGCCGCGGTCTTCATCTGGGACTCGAGGTCCTTGATCATGCGGGCGAGCTCGTCCTTCGGGATCTCGGCGATCACGCCGGGATGTCCATCGGCTCCCGAAGTCTGGTACTCGCTGCGTTCCTCGGCGATGGCACGGACGCGTTCCGTCAGGTCCTTGATGTCCTTGACGATGCCGCGAGGCTGGATTCCGTGCTCCTCGTTGTAGCGTGTCTGAAGCTCGCGTCGGCGATACGTCTCGTCGATCGCGACCTTCATCGACCGGGTCATGGTATCAGCGTACATGATGACTTGGCCATCGACGTGCCGGGCGGCGCGGCCGATCGTCTGGATCAGCGCCCCCTCCGACCGAAGGAATCCCTCCTTGTCGGCATCGAGGATGGCGACGAGCGAGACCTCCGGCAGGTCGAGGCCCTCCCGCAGGAGGTTGATGCCCACGACCACGTCGTGGATGCCCAGGCGCAGGTCGCGCAGGATCTCGATCCGCTCGAAGGTATCGACCTCGCTGTGGAGGTAGTGGGTGCGGACACCCATCTCCTTCAGGTAGTCGGCGAGGTCCTCCGCCATCCGCTTGGTGAGCGTGGTGACCAGCGCCCGTTCGCCTCGCGCGACGCGGGCATTGATCTCGCCGAGGAGATCGTCGATCTGGCCCTTCGTCGGGCGGACGGAGATTGCCGGGTCGACCAGGCCCGTCGGCCGGATCACCTGTTCGACCACACGGGACGAATGCTCGAACTCGTATGGTCCCGGAGTGGCGGAGATGAAGACGGCCTGCTTGATCATCCGCTCGAACTCGGGGAAGGTCAGCGGCCGGTTATCCCGCGCGGAGGGCAGGCGGAAGCCGTACTCGACGAGGACGTCCTTGCGCGATCGGTCGCCGCCGAACATGCCGCGGACCTGCGGCAGGGTCATGTGCGACTCGTCGACGATCATCAGGAAATCGTTCGGGAAGTAGTCGAGGAGCGTCGCCGGTTGTTCCCCCGGCTTGCGGCGGCTGAGGTGCATCGAGTAGTTCTCGATGCCCGCGCAGTAACCGGCCTCCTGCATCATCTCGAGGTCGTAGTTCGTGCGCTGCTTCAGCCGCGCCGCCTCCAAGACCTTGCCCTGCGACTCCAGTTCCTGCAGGCGCTCGTCCAGCTCCTGCTGGATGTCCTTGATCGCCACCTTCAGCTTCTCGGCGCTGGTGACGAAGTGCTTCGCCGGATAGACCGCGATGTCCTCCCGCACCGCCAGGATCTCGCCGGTGAGCGGGTCCACATCCACGATGCGATCCACCTCGTCGCCGAAGAACTCGATCCGGACGGCGATCTCCTCGTACGCCGGGAAGATCTCGACCGAATCGCCCCGGACGCGGAAGGTGCCGCGCGTGAGGGTCATGTCGTTGCGGTCGTACTGGATGTCGATGAGTTGCCGCAGCACGCGGTCGCGCCGCACCTGCTGGCCGCGCTTCAGCGACACGATGGTGCTGGCGTATTCCTCCGGCGTACCGAGACCGAAGATGCAGGAGACGGAGGCGACGATCAGGGTGTCGCGCCGGGTGAGCAGTGCCCGAGTGGCGGCGTGACGGAGCTTGTCGATCTCCTCGTTGATGTCCGCATCCTTCTCGATGAAGGTGTCGGTGCGGGCGACGTAGGCCTCCGGCTGGTAGTAGTCGTAGTAGGAGACGAAGTACTCCACCGCATTGCGCGGGAAGAACTCCTTGAACTCGGCGTAGAGCTGCGCGGCGAGGGTCTTGTTATGGGCGAGCACCAGGGTCGGGCGATTCACCGCCTCGACGATGTTCGCCATGGTGAACGTCTTGCCGGAACCGGTGACACCCAGCAGCGTCTGGAACCGGTCACCCTGTTCCAGGCCCTCCGTGAGCTGTTCGATTGCCTGGGGTTGATCGCCGGTCGGACGGAGGTCGGAGATGATCTGGAAGTCTGGCATGATGCCTCCGGGGGCGAAATCGAAACGAACGTTCTAGTATACCCCGTCTCCATCCGTTCGTTCACGCCGCCGTAACCGCCATCGGCTGGTCCCGGAAGGCGCCTCGGCCGACTCGATCTCGATTTCCTCCGGGGAGTCCGGCTTCGGTTCCGAGGAGGGCAGGGCATCCTCGGCCAGGTCCCTGATCTCCGGATCGAAGATGTCCGCCAGGGAGAGGCCCGGGATGTCGCTGCTGGCGGGGTCTGACGGTTTCGCGACCTCATCGAAGGTTTCGCCAATGGCGAGGTTCGGCGATTCCTCCGGCAGCGATTGCGGAACCGGTTGGTCCGCCGGTGCCGGTGCTGGCAACTGGCCGGGTGGCAGCAGGCGGTAGAGCTCGCTCTCGCGCTCCCCGATGCTCATGATCTCGTCGATGTGGCGGACGGCCCAGCGCTGGCCGGAGAACGGCAGGCGCACGGTCGCGTCGTCCCGCTCGAACCAGGCGCAGTCGCGGAAGTCGTCCCCGAGGCGGACCGGGGCCTGGGGGCTCACCTGGACTGCGACCACCGGCGCGAGCACCAGCACATCCCGATAGTCGTCGTAGAACTGGTTGACGTAATCGGCGGAGTAGTAGGCGCTGACGTTCAGGCCGACCATCTCGCGGACGGCGCGTCTCGCCGCATCGAGGGTGTTCTCGCCGGATTCGATCTGGGCGTGAAACCCCTGCCACGTCATGGCCATCGCCACGTCGTGCCTGCGTTGCAGCAGGAGGAACTGCACCCGGGCGTTCAGCCGCCGGAAGACATACACATCGACGATGTCCGAAACGATCCCAGGCATGCATGCTCCCGCATGGTGCGCGGACCGTTGCCCGCGCGTATGAGCCGTCCCGGTCAGGAGCGGCGCGAATTGATCCAGTCGTTCACCTTGTCCGCAGGGGTGCGTTCGCCAATCCCGCGTGGGCGGCCCGGAGGACCGTCCATGACCCGGCCTCGCCACATCTTCGGACCGTCGCCGCCCGGCGCGGACGCTCGACGCGCCGCCCGCACGTAGGGCACGATGAGGACGACGAGCGCGAGCGCGGCGAACAGGGTAGCAAGCAGCGGGGAATGCGGGGCCACGATGGCGCAGGCGATACCGAACCCCACGGCGGTGATGAGGGGAACGGCCATCAGGACCTCGAGCACGGTGATGGCCAGTCCGCGCAGGCGATCCTGAACCGTGGGCAATGCGGCAGGACGGTTCCGGCGGGACGCGATCGGGGTGGGGGGAAGGGGCTTGTCCCGCGTGGCCGATTGGAGGATCTCGTCGACTTCCCGATCGAGGCGGGAGCGGCGGGCGGAGTCGATGGGTGTGGGCTCCCGCGGAGGTGGTGCGGAGGAAGCTGGCCCGTCGTCCGGATCGGGAGACGAGGGGTCTTCGGGGTACGATGTGACCATGGCGGAACTCCTGGCAGCATCCGGGATGAGTGCGATGGTTCGGACCGGACGGCTACGGACCCTATGGTACAGTACGGCGCGTACTCGCCCGCCCGAACCCTGCTGCCTCCGCCGCAGTCGCGGGCCTTGCGACCTCCCGGGGGATCGGGAATCCCCTTCGCCCTGCAGAATCGGTTCCCAGATGAGTTCCCGAAATCTCTTTCGCTTCAATGTGATCGACCAGCGTGGCGTCTCCAGCTTCGTGGGGCCAGCGCATGCGTTGAAGGTGATCGCGGCCGCGTGCAGCCGGGGAGCGGAGAGCCTCCAGTCGGTCCTGGACCTGGCGGACGACTATGACGCCGATTGGGCGCGAAGTGTCCGGCAGGGGCTCTACCGCTTCGACGAGCACAATATCGATACGTTGAGCAGCGACTTCGCCCTCGTCGGGAGTGGCGATGGCGACCAGCAGCTGCATCCCTTCCGGGTCCTCGATGCGACGACCCGCCAGCGCAGCATGGAACCGGCGAGCCTGGGGCTGGTGGTGTTCAACCTCAAGGAACGCCGGATCATCCAGATCCAGAACCGTTACGCCGAGCTGATGCGCAACGACCGGGGACGGGTTCGCCGGAACGGGCTTCCGACCCGCCAACTCTTTTCCTACGAACTCTCCGATGCCTGGAGCATCGTGCCCTGATCTCGACCAGCGCGAACGAAGACGCCGCCGCTCCGATGCCGGAGCGGCGGCGTGCTGCTTCGTGACGCCCGGGGGCCGGGTGGCGCCTACTGCTTGGCGTCCGGCCCTCGTCGCTTGCGGCCAAAGCCGCCGAGGAACATGCGGCCCATCTGCTCGCTCATGCCCTCCTTCTTCAGGGAATCCTGGCCATCGAGGATCTGCTCCGCCGCTCGATTGACCGGAGCCTCCACCGCCGCGCGGGCATCCTGGGCCTCGGTGAAGAACGCGAGGAGCTGGGTATCGGCCTCATCGCCGTTCAGGGTATCCCGGAATGTGGTGAGGCCGGCGATGTACTGGTCGATCCACCGGTTCAACGACGCGCGGTTCGAGAGCGCGATGTCGCGGTGCATCGTCGGGTTGCCGAGCGCCAGGCGGGTCGTGTCCCGGAAGCCGGACGCCGCCAGCGATCGCATGTCCCGCCAGGCCGGATCGGCGGTCACAGCCGAGGCCAGGGTGGCCGCGACGACGAACGGCAGGTGGCTGACACCGGCGACGAAGGCATCGTGCTCGACCGGATCGACGAAGAAGGCTTCCGCATCCAGTGCCGCGACGATGCCGAGCACGTTGCGGATCGCTTCCTCGCTGGCATGCGGGCTGGGGCAGATGACCCAGGTCGCGCCCTTGAAGAGATCGCCGTCCGCGGCCTCCAGGCTCTGCGCCTTGCCGGCCATCGGATGCCCGCCCACGAACGAGACAGTGCGCGGAAGCGCCTTCGCATCGTCCAGCACCTGCGCCTTGGTCGATCCGGTGTCCGTCACGATGGCGCCGTGCTTCAGGTGATCGGCGATGTCGGTGAACACCTGCTTCATGGCGCCGACGGGGGTGCAGACCACCACCACGTCGGCATCCTTCACCGCGTTGACCAGCGACCATTCCGCCTGGTCGATCGCGCCCAGCTTGCGGGCCTCGGCCTGGCGATTCACGTCTTCGTCGAACCCGGTGATGGAGAGGACGTTGCCGTTCGCCGCCGACCAGCGCCGGAGACCCAGTCCGATCGAGCCGCCGATCAGCCCGAGTCCGATGATGGTGACCTGTTGCATGGAGTACTCCCTGTGGCGCGGCGGAGACGCAGGTTGCGGGCTACGGTTCGTAGTCCTCGACATCGATCTGGCGAACCCACCCTTCTTCGCCATCCTCGGTGCGGAACTTCATCCATTCCGTGTTGGCGTCCGGGTCCGACGTCGTCTGGGACTCGCCGAGATACTGCAGTGGCGTCTGGTAGGGCAGGGCAACCACGGCATCGAAGCTGGTGCCGGGGCCGGATCGGAGATTGACCGATCCGGTGCTTCCGATCTGGTAGTCGGGCGTGAAGGCGCTCGGCGTGCCGGTCGCCTCGACGCTCGGGTTCGGCTCGATCTGGGTTGCCTGGGTGGGCTCGGCGGTGGGGTTCGTGGCTGCCTGGTTCCCGGTCGACGCCTGCTGCGGTGGGTCCGTCGGCGCGATGGTGGGGGCGAGCGTCGGTTCCTTCTGGGTGACGAAGTCACTCGTGTAGGCGCCGAGGGCGTTGTAGATCACGGTGAATCCGACAACGCAGACAGCGATCGTGAGGGCCATCGAGAGACCGATCATGATGCCGGCCCTGCGCGATCGCTGGCGCAGCCGATGGTTCAGCCCAGGGTCGGACATTGGCTCCTTCTCGACAGGGAGAACGACGGGTGGCAGGCGCCTCCGGTCGATCGCCGTTCATTCATGCCGGCCGGGGGATGATGCGGAGTGCAGGGAAGGCCGGCCTCGGCGACGCGCGCCGATCCGAGCGTATTTATAGCACGCGCGAACGGACGCCCCGGATGACCCGTCTCGTGGTCACCCGGTTTCCGGCTGGAGTTCTGCCGCCTGCGCGTGGACAACGGACGTGGTGCGCCGGAAGGCGATGATGCCGAGCGTGGCGGCCATCACCGAGCCGCCGATGACCCCGATGCGGACCGCGTTCATCAGGTGATCGTGACCATCGCCCTCGAAGGCCAGCCCACCGATGAAGAGGCTCATGGTGAAGCCGATGCCGCACAGCAGCGCCATCGAGAGCACCTGGGACCACGTCACCCCGGCCGGGAGCGGGGCCAGCCGGAGCCGGACGGCGAGCCAGGTCATCCCGAAGACGCCGACCGGTTTGCCGACCACCAGGCCGAGCGCGATGCCCAGCGGCAGGGTGCCGACCAGGTCGTGGCGGGTGGTGCCCTCGAATGCAATCCCCGCGTTCGCGAAGGCGAAGAGCGGCAGGATGCCGAAGGTGACCCAGCGGTCGATCGCGTGCTCTGTCGTCTTCAGCGGTGAGCGGTGCTGGGCCCCCGTGCTTTCGTGGGGGATGACGAGGGCGAGGATGACGCCGTCCAGCGTCGCGTGCAGGCCGGAGCGCAGGATGCAGAACCAGAGGATCGCGCCAAGCAGGAGATAGGGTGGGAGCCGGTAGACGTGACGCGCGTTCAGCGAGACCAGCAGGGCCGTCACGGTGACGGCCGCGACCAGCCAGCCGAAGGCGATGCCCTCGGAGTAGAAGATCGCGATGACCGCAATGGCAAGGAGGTCGTCGAGGATGGCGATGCCCACCAGTATCACGCGAATGCCCGCCGGCACGCGGGAGCCGAGGAACGAGAGCGCACCGATGGCGAAGGCGATATCGGTGGCGGTGGGGATCGCCCAGCCGCGCAGGAGGGTTGCGTCGCCGCGGTTGAGCAGCGCGAAGATCAGGGCGGGAACGATCATCCCCCCGAGCGCGGCCAGGCCGGGCAAGGCGCGGTTCCGCCACGTCGCCAGGGCGCCCGAGGTCAGCTCCTGCTTGATCTCCATGCCCACGAGCAGGAAGAAGAGCGCCATCAGGCCATCGTTGATCCAGTGCTGGACGCTCAGGCCGAGTACCGTCGCGTGCAGGACGTGGTCGTATGGTGATCGGAGCGGGGAGTTGGCGACGAGGAGGGCGAGCAGGGTGCCGGCGAGGAGCACCAGCGCGCCGCCGGACTCGCTGCGCAGCAGACGTCGGATCATGGTCGATGGGTCCATGTGCGGGGACGGCGTGCATCGTCGCGTGGCGGCAATGGCTGAGTGGCCCGGCATCGGACCAGTAGTATCCTATCGCAGTCGCCCCGCTACCACGACCCGCACGTGCCTTCCACGCTCGTGGTGCGCATTGAATCGGATGGACGTAAATGGTATAGTTTCGGTGCGTAATTGATCGTCGTGGGATCAAACGTGGGCACCGCCCACGTTTCTTGCTGTTTGGCAGGGTCCGGTAACCGGAACCTTATCGAACAACGGTCCCGGCACGCGACCGAAACGCAAGACACGGTCGTTTTTGTACGTGGCAAGGAGGTGAGCGGATGAAGAGTGATCTCTATACCGCTATCGCCCAGATTGCCGCCGAGCGCGGGATTCCGCGCGATGCGGTGTTGCTCTCCGTCCAGCAGGCGCTGACGTCTGTCTACAAGAAGTCGTCGGATTCCAATGAGGATGTCCGCGTCGAGCTCGATCCGACGACGGGAGAGATGATGGTGGTGACCGTGAAGACGGTGGCCGCCGAAGTGACCAACCCGGATCTCGAACTCTCGCTCGAGGAGGCCGCCGAGTTCGCGGCGGATCCCCAGGTCGGTGACGAGATCCGTATCTCGCGCAGGACGCCGGAGAACTTCGGCCGGATCGCCGCGCAGACGGTGAAGCAGGTCGTCCATACCCGCATCCGCGACTACGAGCGCGAGTCGGTCTTCAAGGAATACGAGGACAAGGAGGGCGAGGTCCTCAACGGCGTCGTCCAGCGCGCCGACAATCGCGCGGTGATCATCGAGCTTGGCAAGGCCGAAGCGGTGATGCCGGCGCGCGAGCAGGTGCAGTCGGAGCGATATCGCCCGAACCAGCGGATCAAGGTCCTGCTGACTGAGGTGAACGCCCACGCGCGTGGTCCGCAGTTGATCGTCTCCCGCTCCGATCCGCGGCTGATTCGCCGCCTCTTCGAGCTGGAGGTTCCGGAGATCCAGAGTGGCGCCGTGGAGATCATGGCGATCGCCCGGGAGCCCGGCCTGCGCTCGAAGGTGGCCGTCGCCGCCCGCCAGGAGAAGGTCGATCCGGTCGGCTCCTGCGTCGGTGTGCGTGGCGTGCGCATCCAGAACATCGTGAACGAGCTGTATGGCGAGAAGATCGATGTGATCGAGTGGTCGCCGGAGACGAGCACGTTCATCGCGAATGCGCTGAGCCCGGCCAAGCCGACGAACGTCTCGCTGAGTGACGATGGCGACCAGCGCGTGGCGACGGTGATTGTGCCGAACGACCAGATGTCGCTCGCGATCGGCAAGGAGGGCCAGAACGCCCGCCTCGCCTACAAGCTCACGGGCTGGAGGATCGACATCAAGGGTCCGGAGTCGCTGCTCCAGGCCGGTGGGGAGTTCTTCCGCCAGGCCCGCGAGTCCGCCCGCGACATCATGCCGGACTTCAGCTGGCAGGGACGCCAGCCCCGCGCCGTCACGGCGGAGGGCATGGTCAACCTCAGCGGCAAGACCTACGGCCCGCTCTCGGACGACCTGCTCCGCCGTCAGGTGGATGTGGATATCGTGAATGGGGTGGTCGAGGTCTACTACGAGCGCGAACTCCGGGCCCGCTTCGACAAGGAGACGGCCGAGGAGCTTCCGCTGGAGGATGACATCGATTCGCTGGGTATCTACGCATCGGGTGAGAGCCGGATGATGTAAGGAGGTAACGGCGACGTATGCCTCACGCATCCGACATCGCACCGGCCGCGCAGGCGGCAGCCGACCCGGCCTCCGGGTCGAAGCAGGCGTCATCCCCATCCCACGCCACGTCCCCGAAGGGGCGACGCAAGGGACCGCGGCCCAAGCATGTGCCGCGCCGGACCTGCGTCGCCTGCCGGGAGAGCGACGACAAGCGGTCGCTCACACGGATCGTTCGCACGCCGGAGGGGCGGGTCGAGATCGACCTGACCGGCAAGAAGAATGGACGGGGGGCCTATCTTTGTGATCGCCCGACGTGCTGGACGCGCGCCATCGAGACCAACGTCCTCTCCCGCGCCCTGAACGTCGCGCTCGCTGAAGATGCGCTGCAATCGCTAAGAGATTTCGCCGCTACGTTGCCCGATTCCCCCGCGGGTGACGTTGTGGGCGTTTCGAACAAGGAGTAATCCCATGACCAACACCGTAGGACGAGGAGGCGCCCGTGGCGGCCGCAAGGGCGGTCGCAAGAACACGGGAGGCGCCCGCACCGTGGCCGTGAAGCGCGCGGTGCCCGTCGTGCGCGAACCGGTGACGCTTCCCCCGGTCATGTCCGTGGCGGAGCTCGCCGAGAAGCTGGAAACCAGCGGTATCGAAGTCATTCGCGAGCTGATGAAGTCCGGCATCATGGCCAACCTCAACCAGCAGATCGACTACGACACCGCCGCCAAGGTGGCGGAGGCGCTCGGGTGGGAAACCAACGAGCAGGACACCGTGGCCAAGTCGACGGTCGCGGACTTCGAAAGCCGCCGCCTGGAGGGTGAGAACGATCCGGATGCCACCCAGCGCCCGCCCGTCATCACCATCATGGGCCATGTCGACCACGGCAAGACCAAGCTGCTGGACTCCATCCGGTCGGCGAACGTCGCGGAAGGCGAGGCCGGCGGCATCACCCAGCACATCGGCGCATACCAGGTCGAGGCGCAGGGTCGCAAGCTCACCTTCCTCGACACGCCGGGCCACGAGGCCTTCACCGCCATGCGAGCCCGCGGCGCCCAGTCCACCGATATCGCGGTGCTGGTGGTCGCGGCGGACGACGGCGTGATGCCGACCACCCGCGAGGCCGTGGCCCACATCAAGTCGGCGAACGTGCCGCTGGTGGTGGCGATCAACAAGATCGATCTCCCCGCCGCGAACCCGGACCGCGTCAAGCAGCAGCTCTCCGAGATGGAAGTGATGCCGGAGGAGTGGGGCGGCGACGTCCCGTTCGTGGAGGTCTCGGCCCGCGAGAAGATGGGCCTGGATGACCTGCTCGAAGTGCTCCTGCTCGTCGCCGATGTGAACGAGCTGAAGGCCAATGCCAACCTCCCCGCCAATGGCGTGGTGATCGAGGCCAAGGTTGATTCCAGCCGTGGTCCGGTCGCGACGGTGCTGGTGCAGACGGGAACGCTGAACCTGCGCGACGTCGTGGTCGCCGGCTCCACGTGGGGCCGCATCAAGGCGATGTTCGACGATCGTGGCAAGCGCGTCCGACGGGCGACACCGAGCACCCCGGTCGAGATCCTCGGCCTGATGGAGGTGCCGCAGGCCGGCGATTCGTTCCTGGTCTTCGAGGACGAGAAGGCGGCTCGCCAGCTCGCCGAGCAGCGGACGGCGCAGCGGCGCATCGAGTCGCTGCACGAGAACCGCCCGATCAAGCTCACCGAGCTCTTCGACCAGGTGAAGGAAGGCAAGACGGCCGAACTTCGCGTGATCCTGAAGGCCGATGTGCAGGGATCGCTCGGCGCGATCCAGAACGCACTGCTGAAGCTGAACGAGGACACGGACCAGGGCGTCCAGCTCTCGATCCAGCTCGCCGCCACGGGCGCGATCTCCGAGTCGGATATCAACCTCGCGGTGACGACAGGCAGCATCGTGGTCGGGTTCAATGTCCGTCCGGATGCCGCCGGCAAGCGCGCGGCCGACAACGCGGGCGTGGATGTCCGCTTCTACACGATCATCTACGAGCTGCTGGACGAGATCAAGAAGGCCATGACCGGTCTTCTGGCTCCGGTCTTCGAGGACGTGACCGACGGCTACGCCGAGGTGCGCGACACCTTCAAGCTGCCGAGCAACGATGTCGTCGCTGGCCTCTACGTGCTCGA
>JBQCJS010000170.1:0-5555 GCA_051952485.1 Thermomicrobiales bacterium
TGGAGGAGTATGCGGGCAGATATGAGGACGGCGCGTCCATCTCGACGGTCACGGTGGAAGGGGAGGGCCTGATGCTGGCGGCCGAACCGATCGAGATTCCCGGGGCATGGAGCCCGGCGATCCTTCCGGTGCAGGCGGGTCCAGCGAGCATCGCGTTCACGGCGAAGGACGCGGGTATCGCGAGCGGCGTCCTGCGCGTGCCGTTCGTGCGGGACGATGCCGGCAAGGTCGGCTGGATCGCGACCGGGCTGCGGCTGATTCCCAAGGTGGACTGACGCCCATGCGGGGCGGCCAGTGGGCCATCAGCAGCGCCGGAACGCGGCCGTGACGCACAATACGGGGATGCCAGACGGCAGCCCCGTATTCGTCGCGTCCTGGAGCAGAAACCGTGTTCGATCTTGGCACCGAGTGGTGGCAGATCATCGTCCGTTCGACGGTGGTCTATGTCTTCATCCTCGCCGCCCTGCGGCTGACCGGATGGCGCAGCCTCGGCCAGCGCAATGCACTGGACCTGGTGCTCATCCTCGTCGTCGCCAATGCCGTGCAGAACGCGATGATCGGTCCGGATACCTCGTTGGTCGGTGGCCTGATCGCGGCCACAACCCTGTTCGCGGTCGACCAGGGGCTCGACAAGGTCATGGCGCGGAAGCGATCGGCGCTCGGCTTCTTCGGGCAGACACCGCTGTTGCTCGTCAATCATGGGCAGGTCATCGACCAGAACATGCGTCGCGCCGGAGTGTCGTGGGACGAGCTGGAGGAGATCATGCGGGAGCATGGCTACGACGAGCTCGGCCAGGTGAAGACTGCCGTGCTGGAGATGGACGGCAGCATCTCGATCGTTCCCGCGAGCGCCGATGTCACGCGGACGCGGAGCCGCGTCCGGCCGCGGCACAAGTCGTCGGTGGAACGCAACTCCTGATGCCGGGTTTCCGGTACGAGGCATGGCCCCCTAACGCCTCTCGCGTTCGGGGGCCATGCCCTATGAGAGGCGCTTCAGGCCGGTCTCGACATCCTTCAGGAGGGCGGAGGAAAGGCCGTAGCTCGAGGGGAAGAAGTAGGCGCTGGTGAACAGGCGGCCGGCGGTGACGGCAGGCAGGCTCGCGAAGGCGGGCTGCGCCTTTGTCACGTCCTCCTCGTCGGTCCGGATCATGAGCACCCCGGTCTCCTTGAGGATGTCGAATCGCTCGGGCGAGTACTCGACATAGCCTTCGGTCTGGGTGGCAGAGGCGCCGAAGTGGATTCCGGCCTCGGCGAGCACCTGCCCATGCGACGAAGACGGTCCGTAGAGGTACCAGGCATCCGCACCACCGGTGATGAGGTCCCAGGTGTACGCCTCGATCTGCGACGCATAGGTGGTCTTCACGGTCGCGGCGAGGTCGAGATAGGACGTGCGCAAGGTCTCGAACTCGGCGGACTTGCCCACGGCATCGGCGCAGCCCGCCGCCTCGACCGGCCAGTTGCCCGCCGCCTGCGTCCATTCGAAGAGGACGGTGGGCGCGATACGCGAGAACTCCTCGTACGGGGCGAGTTGTTGCTCGGGGTCCTTCCAGTCGCTGCCGACGATGAGGTCCGGCTTGAGGCTGGCGATCAGCTCCAGATCGAATTCTCCCGACTCGGTCTGGATGACGGGAATGCCATCCGCCGATTCGATTCCTGGGGCAAGCGCAGGCAGGTAGGAGGGGACGCCTACCGGACGAAGGCCGAGCTCCAGTAACGTGACCGCCGATGGGAAGTTGACCGGGACGATTCGCTGGGGATCGGCGGGAATCGTTACCGGACCGTGGATGGTGTCGATGGTTCGGGTCTCGCCGCCGACCGGACTTGCGCTCGCTTCGGGCGTCGCAGCCTGCGCGAACGCGGCGCCGGGATCATGTCCGGCGGTCCCGAGTACCAGGGCAGACAGGGCCGTGGCGTTGAACGCACGACGCGATACTGCGCGCGCGGGGAGAGCGTGGCCATTCGAGGAAGGTCGTTTCACCGGACTCGCCTTTCGCGCAAAGCAGGCCGCACGAACCCGACGGCGGCGGCGAACACTCGCCGCCGCATATCATACTGCAATGGTCGGATTAGCAAGAAGCCCCTCGATCACCCGCTTGCCCGACCGAAAGAACGCCATGCCGGCGTCGTCGCCCCATGCCTGGGGTCTATTCGCCGGGAGTCCGGGCGGGCACGAGGCAGACCGGGCCTGCCGCCTCGCGCACGAGTTTCTCCGCGACGCTCCCCAGCAGCCAGCGCGAGACGCCGCTCGTTCCATGGGACGTCAGGATCGTGAGTTCGCCGGGACCGGTTTCCTGGAGAAGGACACCCGCGGGAGCGCCGTGAAGGACCAGGGAGGAGACGGAACCGCCGAGACCGGCCGCCAGCCCGTCCAGGTATGCCTGGGCCCGACGCTCGGTCTCCTCCCGGGCGAGGGTGAAGGCCTCGTCGGTGGTATTGACGGCACGGCCCTTCAGCGTTCCCTGAAGCAGGGAGGCGGTCCGGAGTGAATCCTCGAGGGTGACGGCGCGCACCAGCACGAGCGGCGTCCCCAGACTGCTGGCCAACCGGCTCGCGACCGGGAGGGCGGCTTCGGCCCGGCTGGAACCATCGAGGGCGACCAGGATGCGGGCCGGGACATCCGTGGCGGTCTCCTGGCCCGTGCGGACGAGGATCGCGGGCACGGTGGCATGACGGCTGACGCGGTCGGCGACACTACCGAAGAGGATGCGACTGGCCGCGCCGCGCCCGCGGGTAGTCATGACGATGAGGTCGGCCCGCTCGCGCTGCGCCACCTCGACGATCCGGTCGGCGGGGTCGCCGTCCTCGACGACGACCTCCAGGGCACGGCCCGAGGCGACGAGCGGCTGCACGATGGAGCGGAGATCGTCGCGGATCGCATCGTCGACCCCGGAGAAATCGAGTGGCTCGACCTCGGGGAAGACGGCATCCAGATCGACGCCGACCTGGAGGACGACCAGCGTGGCCCCGGGGAAGCGCGACGCGTAGTCCAGGGCGGCGAGCGAGACGTCGGAGCCGTCGAGGGGCACGAGGATGCGGCCAATGGGGGACGTGGATGCGGCTGCGGACGATGGCACGTCGGTCATGATGGGTTCCTCCCTGACGGTTGCGGCGATACCCAGAGGGTAGCATCTGCCGAGGGGGAGTGGTCCGATTCGGGGTTCCGTCACGTTTGCGGATAACTGTTCTTGTGCGCAAAGGGGGTTGCGCGGGCTCACACGTGGGGGAGCGGCACCTCGTGGGCCGTCGTCCTTCAGCGGGAAACGACGTTGCGCGGCGTGCCAGCCCACCAGTCCTCGATGTTCGCGATCAGCTGATGCGCGAGGATCTCCTGCGACTGCTGGCTGACCCAGGCGACGTGCGGCGTCACGATCAGGTTCGGCAGATCGGCGTCCAGCAACGGGCTCCTGTGGACCGGCGGTTCCTCCGGCAACACATCGAGCCCGGCGCCCGCGATCGTGCCGTCGCGGAGTGCGGCGAGCAGCGCGTCGCCATCGACGATCGCCCCGCGCGCGCAGTTGACGAGGATCGCCTCCGGCTTCATCAGCGCGAGTTCGCGGGCACCGATCAGGCCGCGCGTCTCGGCGGTCAGCGGACATAACAGCACCAGCACATCCGCCTGCGCCAGCACCGTATCGAGCGCCGTCCGGCCAGGACGCGGCTCCTGCCCGCGACGCTCTGCGACCAGGACCTCCATGCCGAACGCCCGCGCGATCGTCTCGACCCGTTTCCCCAACGCGCCGTGCCCGACCAATCCGAGGGTCGTCCCGGTCAAGGCCAGCGGGATCGGGTCCAGGACCAGGGCGTAGGCGCCGGAGCGTTGCCACTCCCCTGCCCGGACGGCCTCCCGATAGGGGATCAGCTGGCGCCGCAGGGCGAGGATCAGGGCGAAGACATGCTCCGGCACGCTCACCGACCAGTCGCGGATATTGCATACCGTTATGTCGTGCTCAGCACAGGCGTCGAGGTCGATGTGGTCGAAGCCGGTGGCGGCCACGGCGATCAGGCGGAGTTGCGGGGCCCCCTCGATCGTCTGCCGCGAGATGGGCACGCCATCCGTGATCGCGACCGTGGCATCGCGCAGGCGTTCGGCCACCTCATCCGGGGCGGTCGCGGCATGGTCGATCCAGACGTGCGGGAACGAGAGCGACGGAAACGGCACGCGAAAGACGCCCCGGTCGAGAAAGACGATCCGGGGCGTCGTGTCGGTTGGCGGGAGAGCGGTCACGGTCGGGATCACCTCGTCGCGGGAGCCAGGAATGCGCATCGTGACCGCGAGTATCGCATTCCTGGCGTCGGAAGAGGACTCCCCTACTCCTGGCGGGTGAAGGACCAGGTTGCGGCGCTCAGGGTGAGGATCATGAAGGCGACGAGCACCCCGAAGTCGATCCAGCCGCTGCGGTTCCAGAGGCCGATTAGGAGGCCGCGCAGGAGTTCCACGCCGTAGTAGAGCGGGTTCAGGTGGATGACGACGCGCATCCAGTCCGGCACGTTGTGGACCGGGAACTGGGCGCCGCTGAGGAAATAGAGCGGCAGCACGACGAAGTTGTTGACGGTCCCGAAGCCCTCGAACGAGGTCATCCGGGCCGAGATCGTGAGGCCGAGCCCGGTGAGGCCGACACCCAGCACCAGCATCACCCCGATGGCGGCCAGCACGTTCAGCGGCTCGAGCGACACGCCGACGAAGGGCGCGAAGATGAAGATGATGCAGCCCTGGACGGTGGCGATCAGGCCGCCGGCCAGCGCCTTGCCGATCACGACGGACGTGCGGGGGATCGGCGCGACCATGATCTCCTTCAGGAAGCCGAACTCGCGATCGAAGATGATGCTGATCGCGCTCTGGAGCGAGGTGAAGATGATCGCCATCGCCAGCATGCCGGGGAAGATGAACGAGAGGTAGGAGACATCTCCCGGCAGCGTCACCGCGCCGCGCAGGCCGGTGCCGAGCAGGAAGAGCCAGACGACGGTGCGGGCGAGCGACCCGTAGAGCTGGGCGCGTTCCCGCCAGAAGCGGGTCAGGTCGCGCTGGCAGAGCATCGCGATGGCGCCGAAGTCGATCGGGCCAAGGCGGATGGGTTGTCCGCGCGGTCGTTCCGGTTCGGCGGGAATGGCGGTCGTGAAGGTCGGTGTCGTGGTTGTGGGTGTGGTTGTCGATGCCATGCGGTCATGCCCCCCGGTTTCCGCGCCGCTGCAACTGCGAGCGCAGCTTGTCGCGCTTGTCGGCGCCCTCGTCGCGGATCTCGCGACCGGTCTTCTGGAGGAAGACATCGTTCAGGGTCGGCTGGACGATCTCGACCGAGCGCACCCGGAGCGGGAAGGTCCGCAGCAGGTCCGGCGCGAACTCGCCCCCATTCGCCACGGCGAAGACGACGGTGTCGCCCTCGATCAGGGCCTCCTGGCCGTAGCGCGACCCGAGGATGTCCAGGGCGGCCTCGTTGTCCTCCGTGCGCAGGCGGATGCGGTCGCCACCAAGGGAGGCCTTGAGCTGGGCCGGCGTGTCGAGCGCGATGAGCTGGGCGTGATCCATGATCGCGATGCGGTCGCAGTACTCGGCCTCG
>JBQCJS010000171.1:0-8970 GCA_051952485.1 Thermomicrobiales bacterium
ATCTCCGCGAGCTGGGTGTGGTACCTGGGGATCGCCTCCGGTGCCGGCTGGATGCGCACACGGATGACGACGGTCCACGCGCGGTGGTTCGACCGGGTTTCCGCCGTGCTGCTGCTCGGGTTCGCGGGGGTCTTCTGGACCGAAGTCGCCGGGCGGTTCTGGTAAGCCGAGGGCATCGACGCGCGACATATCCCTTTCGCCTTGGACATGGCCATCCACGGTTTCCTGGAGCATCCCCTCGCCAGCCGCGAAGCCGTGCGCGACACTGTCGCGATCGGGCCGGTGGACGGCGATGCGTGCAGGGAGGGTGCAATGGTGGACGCGGATGGCGAGGCGGCGGGGTTGACCGACGACACGACGGGCGGCGAGGTGGCTCCCGCGCCGGATGCGATTCGCAGTCCCCGGATTCGGCAACTGCGCGATGATGTCGCCGTCTCCGGAGAGGCGGCGTTGGCGGCGTTCTGGCAGGAGATCGAGGCGTCGGGCGCGCCCCTGATCGAGGAGATCGCCGGGCAGGCGGACCGCCGGCTGGTGACCTTCCTCTGGCGCGAGGACGCCGCCCAGCCGCTGGAGACGATCATCACCTTCGATGTCCTGAGCGGCATCTCCACGGCGGGGGACATCGCCGAGCGCCAGCTGCACAAGCTGCCCGGCACAGATTGCTGGTACCGATCCGTTGTCGTTGCGTCCAACCTGCGGACGTCATACCGGTTCATCCCGAACGACGATCTCTCGCCGATCGCTGGCGAGATGGACTACTTTACCCGCATCTCGAGGGCGATGGGCGATCCCCTGAACCCGAACCGCCTCTTCGCCCCGTGGATGACCTTCGCTCCCGACTGGGTCCGCAGCGACGCCCCGGCGCTGGACCTGCCGGACTCGCCGCCCTACCGGTGGCGGGTGAAGCGCGATGTCCCGGCGGGCACGCTGGCCGAGGAGACATGGGCGAGCGAGCGGCTGGGCAACGAGCGCCGTATCGTCACCTGGACGCCGCCGGGCTACGAGGCGGCGACGGATGATGCGATGCTCCTGGTCCAGTTCGATGCGGAGTTCGTGGACGGGTTGCTCGATGTCGTGCTGGAGAACCTGCACGCCGATGGTGCCGTGCGTCCGATCGTCGCGGTGATGGTCGGCAACGTCGAACGCAACGCCGAGCTTCCGTGCAACGCGGCGTTCGCGGATTTCCTCGCGGACGAGCTCGTGCCCGCCATGCGCGAGCGGTTCCGGATCGCGCCCGGGCCGGAATCGGTGATCGTCTCCGGGGCGAGCTACGGCGGACTGGCCGCGATGTGGGCGGGCCTCACCCGACCCGATGCGTTCGGCAATGTCCTCGCCCAGTCGGGATCGTACTGGTGGTGGCCGGACCCTGTGTTCGACGTCACGTCGATCCCGGCGGGCGCGGTGCCGCCGTGGGGGTGGCTGCCGGAACAGGCCGCGACCTGGGCTCCGGTGCCGACGCGCTTCTGGATGGAGGTCGGCACGCTGGAGGCGCAGGGGCGTGGTCCCATCGTGAGTCTCCTGGCGTCCAACCGGCAGATGCGGGACGTGCTGGTCGCGAAGGGGCAGGACGTGCGCTACCGGGAGTATGCCGGTGGCCACGACTGGTTCTATTGGCCGGAACTCGCCGCCGATGCCCTCATGTACCTCGCGCCGCCCACCGCACACTGATGCCGCACGCGCGGCCCCGCCCATCCTCGCCATCCTGCCCTGCCTAAAGCATACTGATATGGTCGGATATTGGAGCGGGATGCGGGGGAAGCGATGACGGCAAACGATACGAGCGTGGTGAAGGCAGGGGCCGACGGCTCGGCGGACAGGGTTGGCGCGTTGGAGAGCCCGCGCCTGAACCGGCTGTTCCGCGATCTCGCGATGGGCGACGGTGCCGCGCTGGAGACGTTCTGGGATGAGGTCGATACGGCCGGGGCACCCTTGATCGAGGCGATCCCGGACGATTCGGGCAACCGCCTCGTCACCTTCCTGTGGCGGACATCGGACGCGGGCGACGAGCAGCGACCCCAACCACAACCACAGCCACAACCACTCGAGAACGTGGTGCTGCTGGCCTTCTTCGTCGAGGGCGAACCGGCGGACAAGACGCTGCGTCACCTGGCGGGCACCGATGTCTGGTATCGCAGCTACCGCATCATGGCAGACATTCGCGCCGATTACGCCTTCCTCGTGAACGATTCGCTGGAGCCGTTCCACGGCCCGGATGTCGATCGCGAGGCAATCCGGGCGCGGTTGGCGCGAGCGGTGAACGATCCGCGCAACCCGAGGACGGTCGTGCAGCCGTGGATGGAGATCGCGGAGGACGGGTATCGCGCCGACGCCTCGATCCTCGAACTGCCGGACGCGCCGCCGTTCGCCTGGAAGGGCCGGCGCGACGTTCCGCATGGCGGGATCGAACGCCGCCAGTTCGCCAGCGAGACGCTCGGCAACGAGCGTGAGGTGATTGCCTACACGCATCCGGGATACGAGGCGTCGGACTCCCCCGCGGCGCTCTTCGTCCAGTTCGATGGCGACCAATGCCTCGGGGTGCTGGATGTCGCGAACACGCTGGACAACCTGCACGCGGCGGGGACGATCGGGCCGGTCGTCGCACTCTTCGTCGGCAACGTCGATCGCGGCAGCGAGCTGCCCTGCAACCCTGATTTCGCGGCTTTCCTCGCCGACGAGCTGATCCCCTGGGCGCGCGCCACGTATCGCATCGCGCCGGGGCCGGAGGCGGTGATCGTCTCCGGCCAGAGCTATGGCGGGCTGGCGGCGATGTGGGCCGGCCTGACGCGCAGCGATGCCGTGGGGAACGTCCTCTCGCAGTCGGGGTCGTTCTGGTGGCTGCCGAATCCGGAGACGATCTGGGCCGGCGAGTTCCCGATCGGCGCGGCGCCGCTCGCCGGGTGGCTGCCGGCGCAGGTCGCGACGTGGGAGCGGCGTCCGGTGCGGATCTGGATGGAGGCGGGGCGCCTGGAGGCGACCTCACGCGGGCCGGTGCTGAGCCTGCTGGAATCGAACCGCCGCATGCGCGACGTCCTGGTCGCCAAGGGGTACGACGTGACCTACGGCGAGTATGCGGGCGGGCACGACTGGTTCATGTGGGCGGAGGGGATCGCCCACGGCCTGATGCACCTCGTCCCGGCGGAGTAGGCCCGGCTGCCAAGCGGCCGTGTGCTCCGCGTCGGACCGGCCTCGCTTGCCCGTGCTGCCTCGAGTCCTTCGGCCACCATGTCGCCATGCCTGTCATCCCAACCACTCGACCCCGCTTCATCGTCCATGCAACGCCCGGGTCGGCACTGCTCCGCTGCTCTGAACATCTTGGGGGCGGTGGCATGTCTGGCGGATTGCAGGGGCGTGAACGCGGCCCTTGTGGCCGCCGAGGAGTGCATGCGGTCCGTCTGAGGGCGGGGTGACAGCATGCCCTGCCAGGCGACCACAAGGGTCTCGACGGGAGTGCGGAAATCGCCGATGGCGGGCATACGCGGTGGCGAGGCGGGGGCATCCACCGCTTTGTGATTGCCCGGAACGACAGGGCGGCGGACACCGTGTCCGCCGCCCCTCCTGCCGTTCCGGAATCGTTACGCGTCGGCCGGGTCGCCGAGATACGTCTTGAACCAGTCCAGCGCCCGCTGATAGTAGTCGATCCGGTGCGTCGGCTCGCCCTGGACGATGAAGCCGTGGAACCCGCCGGGGTAGCGCGCCATCTCCGTCTCGACCCCCAGCGCGCGCAGGGAGATGAAGAGCTGTTCCGCCTGGCCCACCGGGCACCGCTCGTCGGCCTCGCCCTGGATGATCAGCGTCGGCGTCGTCGCGTTCTGGATGAAGCCGCTCGGGGAGAGCCGGGCGTATTCCTCCCGCGCCTCCCACGGCGCGCCACCCCATTGCATCCCGCCGAGCAGCCACGAGATGTCGCTGCTGCCGTACATCGCCTCCAGGTCGAACGGGGGTGAACCGCAGACGGCCGCCTGGAAGCGGTCCGTGTGCCCGATCGCCCAGCTCGTCATGTAACCGCCGTAGGAGTAGCCGATGATGCCGGTGCGATCGGCGTCCGCATACGGGCGTGCGAGCACGGTGTCGAGCAGCGCCTGCAGGTCCTTCCAGTCCTCGTTGCCCCAGTCGTCGTAGACGGCGAACGAGAAGTCCTTGCCATAGCCCGTGCTGCCGCGCGGGTTCGGCATCAGGACGATGAAGCCATTGGTCGCCAGTACCTCCGCGTCCGGCGAGATCGCCTGGTGGAAGGCGCCCTGCGGGCCGCCGTGGACGTCGAGGACCACCGGGTAGCGCTTGCGCGGGTCGAAATCGGCCGGCTTGAGCAGGATGCCCTCGATGTGCCAGTCGCCTCGATGGACGCTGACGATCTCCCACTGCGCCGGCGCGTGTTCGCCGAAGAAGTCGTCCGCGATGGTGAAGAGCTGCGTCTTCTCGCCCGTGTCGCCATCGATCCGCGCCAGGCCGATCCCGCCGGAGAGGTCGTTCGTGGACTGGATGAATCCTGTTGTGCCGGGGATCGGCGTGATCCCGCCGTGGAAGGCGTCCCACTGCGCGATGTAGGTCACCTCGCCGTCCTGGAGCGTGACCTTCCAGAGGCCGCTGCGGGTGCCGCCGAAGCCGTGGACGAGCACCGTCTCATCGTCGAGCCAGATCGGTCCCTTGCCCGGCGCGTACATGCCGTCCGGCTGGAAGCCGAGGTCCGGGTTCACCTCGTGCGTCGCCTTCGTGGCGACATCGACATAGGCCAGGCCGGACATCTCCGTGTCGAAGAGGAGCCTGGAGCCGTCCGGCGACCAGCTGAGCAACCCCTTGACCATGCCGGGCTCGGTGAGGTGGGTGACCTCGCCGCTCTCGGCGTCGATGGTGGCGATGGTGCTGCGGAACGGTCCCTCCATCCAGGCGATGGCGCCGATGGTCGAGCCGTCCGGCGACCAGGCGAGGTTCATGTAGTCGAAGAGACCCGAGGTGAGGCAACGCCGTTCGCCACTGGCCACGTCGACCGTATGCACCTGGAAGCGGTTCTTGCCGCGATAGCCGAAGCCATCGAACTTGTAGGTGATCGTGGTGACGATGCGCGGCTTCGGCGGCGCCTTCGGGTCCAGCGGCGTCTCGTCCGGGTTCTCGGGATCGATGGTCAGGTTGTAGAGGAGCTTGGTGCCATCAGGAGACCAGGCGAGCGACATCGGCGGCGTCGTGTGGCTGGTGACGACCTTCGCCTCGCCGCCTGCCGCGAACGGCATGACCACGATGGCAACTGGCCGATCGCCCTCGCGCTGGCTGACGTAGGCGATCTGAGAGCCATCGGGCGACCAGAGCGGATTGCTGTTGCCGGTGCCGACCTGCGTCAGTTGGCGGCGCTCGGTGCCGTCGATGTTGGCGATCCAGATCTGGCTGTCGCCCTTGCCGGTCTCGCGGTCGGGTTTGGCGACGGTGTAGAGGATGTGCTCGCCATCGGGGGAGACGCTTCCCGCGGCGATGGTGGGGAGGTCCCAGACGATGGCTTCAGGCGTGATGGGCAGGCTCATGGGCGGGTCCTTGTGGGCGATGGGCGATCGTTGGCTGCCGGGATCGGGGCGGTCACGCGGACCGCGTCTCCGGACGACGGGTTCGACGCGTGCTAGGCGTCGGCGGGATCGCCGAGGTACTTCTTCAGCCAGGCGACGCTGCGGTCGATCGCGTCGATCTGGTGCGACGGCTCGCCCGCCACGATGAACCCGTGCGCGCCGCCGGGATAGCGCCCGAACTCGACATCGATGCCAAGCTTCATCAGCGAGATGAAGAGCTGCTCGCTCTGGCCGATCGGGCAGCGGTCGTCGTTCTCGCCGCAGATGATGAACGTCGGCGTCACGGCCTTGTGGATGTGACTGGACGGCGAGTGCGCCTGAACCCAGTCCTGCTCTTCCCATGGCGTGCCGCCCCACATCTTCGGGCCGAAGATGTAGCCGATGTCGGAGGTGCCGTAGAACGATTCGAGGTCGAAGACGGGCGCGCCGCAGACCGCCGCCTTGAAGCGGTCGGTGTTGCCGAGCGCCCAGCTGGTCATGAACCCGCCGTAGGAGTAGCCGGAGACGCCCTGGCGATCCGAATCCGCCCAGGGCTCGGCCAGCACGCTGTCCAGCAGGGCGTTGAGGTCGGTCCAGTCGCCCTCGCCCCAGGCGCCGTTGACGCCATCCAGGAAGGTCTTGCCGTAGCCGGACGAGCCGCGGGGATTCGGCAGCAGCACGACGAATCCGGCAGACGCGTAGGCCGTGGCGATCTGGTTGACGCTCGCCAGGTGCGCGCCCTGGGGGCCGCCATGAATGTCCAGAACCACGGGATAGCGCTTCGCCGGGTCGAAGTCGGCCGGCTTCAGCAGGATGCCTTCGACCGTCACGCCCTTGTTGTCGACGGAGACGGTTTCCCAGCGCGGGAGCGGCGACTCGTCATAGAGCGCCCGGTTCTCCTCGAAGAGGAGTGTCTGCTTGCCCGTCTTCAGGTCGGTGCGGGCCACCCCCTCGACGCCGTCCAGGTCGGAGACGAGATGCAGCGCCGCCTTGCCGTCCGGGGTCGGGTTGAGGCCGCCGTTCACCGCCTGCCAGACCACGCGCTGCTCGACCTCGCCGTTGGTGAGATCGAGTTCGAACAGGCCGAAGCCGACGCCGATCTGCCCGTTCATCAGGACCTTGTCGTTACCGAGCCAGATCGGGTCCTTGTCGGCGTTGAAGATGCCGGCCGGGGTGAAGCCGAGGTCTTCGCTGATATCGCGGACGGCCTTCGTCGCGACATCGACCGCGAAGGTGGTGTAGAGCCCGGTATCCACGATCACGGTCTTGCCATCCGGCGACCACGACGGCGGGCCGACGAGGAAGCCAGGTTCGCCGACCGACGTGACCTCGCCGGACTCGGCATCGATGAGGGCGAGCGTGACCGCGAGCGGGTTGCCGTGCCACTCCGAGGCAGCGATGATCGTGCCGTCGGGCGACCATCGCGGGTTCATGTAGTCGTGCAGGCCCCTGGTCAGCTGCTTCGCCTCGCCGGACGCGACATCGAGCACCTGGAGCTGGTTGCGGATCTCGCCGCGATAGCCGATGCCGTCCAGCTTGTAGTCGTTCTGGCGAACCAGGCGCATCTTCGCGGGCGCCTTCGGGTCGCGCGGGGTCTCGTCCGGATTCTCCGGATCGACCGGCACGGTGTAGGCGATGTGCGATCCGTCCGGCGACCAGGCCAGGGAGAGGATCGGCATCGCGTGCTTCTTCACCAGCCGGGCCTCGCCGCCCGTCATCGGCAGGAGGGCGATGGCGAAGGGCTTCTCGTCACCATCGCGGTGGGTGGTGAAGGCGAGCGTCCTGCCGTCCGGCGACCAGGCCGGGTTGCCGTTTCCCGCGCCGACGAAGGTGATCTGGCGGCGGTTCGTGCCATCGGCATCGGCCAGCCAGACCTGCGATTCCTTCTTGCCGCTTTCCTTGTTGTAGGTCTGGCGGACGTAGGCGAAGGTCTCGCCGTCCGGGGCGAGCGCGAGATTCGCGAGCTGCACGCGATCCTGCACGAGGCGGGTCACGGTCAGGGGCTGATGCTCTGCGACAACGCTCGCTGGCGTCGTGGTGGTTGCGGTATCGGTCACGGACAGGCTCCTCTGGGCGAACGAACGTCGTTCTGCGACATCGTGGGCATTATCTGGCAATTCCTGGCGCGGCGGGGCATTTCCCGCCGCATTTCCGGGGTATCGCCCGCTGGACGGTCAGGGCGCGAGGAAGCGGTCGAACCAGGCGCGAATGCGGGTGTAGGCGTCGATCCGGTGGGCGGGTTCGCCGGTCGAGATGAAGCCGTGGAAGCCGCCCGGGTAGCGAACGAACTCGGTCTCCACCCTGAGTTTCATCAGCGAGATGAAGAGTTGCTCACCCTGGCCGATGGGGCAGCGTTCGTCCGCCTCGCCGTGGATGATGAGCGTCGGCGTCACGGCGTCCTGGATGAAGGACGACGGCGACTGCGCCATCAGCCGGTCGCGATCCCGCCACGGGGTCGCGCGGTTCTGTTCCGGCACGAAGGAATGGCCAATATCGCCGGTGCCGAACATCGATTCCAGGTCGAAGACGGGCGCGCCGATCACCGCCGCGCGGAAGCGATCGGTATGGCCGATGATCCAGCTCGCCATGTAGCCGCCGTAGGAGTAGCCGAAGACCCCGGTGCGGGCCTCGTCCGCCCACGGTTCGGCGAGCACCGCATCCAGCACGGCCTGGAGGTCCCGCCACGGTCCCTCGCCCCAGTCGCCGAGCACGGAATCGGTGAAGGCGCGGCCATAGGTCGTGGAGCCGCGCGGATTGGCGAGGACGACGACGTAGCCGGCTGCCGCCAGCAGTTGCGCCGAGACGTTGAAGCCATACCCATAGGCACCATGGGGTCCGCCGTGGACATCGAGGATCACCGGATAGGTCTTCTCGGGGTCGAACTGCGGCGGCTTGACGACCCACGCCTCGATGGCGCGGTCGTCGCTGGATGCCTCGATCCGCTCCCACGATGCCAGGTCGATGCTGGAGAAGGCATCCGCTCCCGCATCGACGAGCACTTGGCGCTCCGGGGTCGTACCCAGGGTCGTCGCGACAACCGCGATCTCCCCGTCGATGCCCGTCGCGGTCTGGATCGCCACCGAGCCGTCCGCCGGGAGGCTGAGACCAGCGTGGACCGCCTGCCACGGTCCGACCGACGTGACTGCTCCCGATGACACGTCGATGCGCCAGAGGCCGGACGCGCCGTGCAGCTGTCCGTTGAGCAGGAGGGTGGTTGCATCGAGCCAGGCGGGGGGCGCGGTCGAGAGCCAGGAGGCATCGATCAGGAAGGCGGGATCGTCCACGACCGGGCCGTAGGCGCCCGTCTCCGGGTCGAGCAGGTAGAGGCCGTGATGGTGGCCACCGGTGGGATTGAAGGAGACGGCGATGCGTCTCCCATCGGGCGACCAGGACGGGAGGCCGACCTCGCCATCCTTCACGCCGTGGACGCGCGTTTGTCCAC
>JBQCJS010000172.1:0-9010 GCA_051952485.1 Thermomicrobiales bacterium
CCAGTGGCAGGCGGCCCTCGTTCGCGATCGCATAGTCGAGCGTCAGGGTGGACGAGCCGGCATCCAGGGTGAGCGTCTTCCGGAAGCGGGTCGGGAGCGCGACGCCCCGATGCTCCTGGACGAGCGACACAGCATCACCCGATTCCGCTACGGACCATTCGGCCGGCATCGACCAGAGCTCGCCGTGATCGGGCCAGGACTCCCCGCCGATGACGACCGGCGCATCGTTCGGGAAGACCTCATCCCAGCCGCCCGTGAACCAGTTGTCGTAGGTCGCGCCGTAGGGGGCCGGCCGGGGCGGCATCCGCTCGTTGTGCCAGAGCATCTCGCGATCGTGGGCCTTGCTGACGATCGACCAGATGCGCCCGCCGAGGTCCGGCAGGACGGTGACGCGAAGCGCGTGGTTCTCCAGCACGATCGCCCGCCTCCCCCGCCAGGTCCAGTCCGGATCGATCCGTGGGTACGCTCCGCTCATCCGGCGATGCGCTCCATGCGCACGAAGACGGAGGCGGTCGGCATGCAACTGACGGTAATGCCCCCGGACATCAGCGATGCGCCATCCCGCTCGACTGGTGACTCGTCCTCGATCGTCACGCGATAGGTCGCGTCCGGCTGGAGCGCTTTCAGGCGGAACGTGAGGTCGTTCGCGGGGGCGGCGTTGCGGAAGGCGATCGCGATCGCGCGCGATCCGTCCGGGAGGGCGAGGCCGTATGCCTCCCACGTGTCCGGCGTTGGCGTGCGCGGGCTGGTCATCTCCGGCTGCGGGCGATCCAGCAGGTGCAGCATGTGGCCGTGGCGGACGAGCGGACGGACGTGCTCCTTGTAGCGGGCGATCTCCTCGCCGACGATGCGGGAGGTGGCGTCGGTCCACGTCTGGAGACGGCAGGAGAGGCCGAGCGCCCCCAGCATCCGGCTACGCACGACGGTGCGCAGGAAATCCTCGGCCTGGTCCTGCCCGTTCAGCGCCTCGAATGGCCACTCCATCACCCAGGCGTTCAGCATCTCCGGGGTGTAGACGTAGCCCGCGCCGGCATTGTGGAAGCGGGAACGCTGGGCCGGGGCGCTGGCGTCGTTCAGCCAGGCCGTGTGCGTGTGCCGGGCAATCGCATAGTCCATCCGCGTGCCGCCACCGGCGCAGTTCTCGATGATGAGGTCCGGGAAGCGCTCGCGCAGGCGGTCCATGACGGCGTAGACGCCCGCGACCTGCGCGGCCTCGCCGTCGCCGGCGCCATGATCGTGCTCGGTCGAGGTGCAGACGCCCCAGTAGTTGCTGTCCCAATTCAGCCAGCGCGCGCCGGTCTCCGCGATCACGGCGGCGACCTTCGCGAAGGCCCAGTCCTGCGTGGCCTGCAGCCCGAAGCAGAGCCAGGCCGTATCGGTGTCCGACGGCCAGTCGCAGCGCACCCAGTGGTCGCCGTGGCGGGCGATCCAGTCCGGGTGCCAGCCGCCGATTTCTGCGTGGCGGAGGTCGATCCGCTCCGGCTCGAACCAGATCCCGAAGTGCATCCCGCGCTGGCGGATGCCCTCGGCGAAGGCGGCGAGGCCGTCCGGGAACTTGTCGCGGTTCTCGACCCAGTTCCCGAGGCCGGAGGAGAACTGGTCCCAGCGCGTCGGGTTGCCGGTCCACCAGCCGGCATCGACGTAGAAGACCTCCACGCCCAGCGCGGCGGCCAGCTCGGCCTCGCGCAGGAGGGTGGCGGCGTCCAGTTCGCAGGCGAAGGAGAACCAGGTGTTGTATTGCACCCACGGGAAGGTGTCGTCGCCCTGGGGCACGACGGCGGCGCGCAGGTAGTCGGTCGTGATCGCGGCCGCGCCGTCGAGGTCGCCGTCGAAGGCGCCGATCCAGGCAGGCGGGGCGCTCCACGTCGCGCCCGCCGCGACGACCGGCTCCAGCCCGACCGGCCGGTAGCCGATGGTCGTGGCCTCGCTCGTGGGATCGCTCACGAGATCCCACTGCGCCCCGTACTCGAAGGCGAGCAGGAGGCCGCCGTCACCTTCACCGGTGAGCGCGGCCCACGGCATCTCGCTCCAGGTGGAGCGCTCGCCGGAATAGATGCGCTGGGGCTCGGCGAGGGGGCGTTCCTCCAGCCGGAAGGAGCGATACGGCCCCTCCTCGGGCTGCCAGCCGCCCTGCCGCTGCACGCCGGAGACGGTGCTGAGGGTGGAGAGCGCATCGAGCGGCACGCCGATCCGCAGCGGGGCGATGCCGGTGAGTGTCGTCTCGCTGGCCGGGGTGATCTCCACCTGCGTGTGGACGATCGCCTGTCCCTCCCGCGCCTCCAGCCGCACGACGACCGTCGATCCGTCCTCCGCCGTCAGATCGATCGCCAGCCGCGCCACATCGTCCTCGATGCTTGCCGAGCTCCCGGTCTCACGCAGGCCAGCGAAGGCGTCGTCGTCCCCCGCGGTGAGGGCGATCAGCGGTGTCGGGACGAGCGTCCATGCGCGGTGGCCGGTGCCGGAGGCGATGGCCGCGATGTGGAGGTCGTCTCCGTCGCGGGTGGCGAGGTCGATCCGGACGCGGTCCGTGCCGATGGACCAGCGGCCGGGGCCATCCTGGCGGGCGAAGAGGGGTCCGGATGTGGGATGGGAAGACGAGTCGGGCACGGCGGGGTCCTTTGCGAGGGCGTAGTCAGGTTGCGGCTATTCAGGAATGATGGAGTCTGGTTCGGGATCGCGGATGAATCGGACGGCATCGACATGGGTCAATCCATCGAGCCACGCCTTGGCGATTCGATGCCCGCCATCCATCAGTTGACCGTCGCTGGAGAAGATGATCGGGTAGTCGAGATCGGCATTCTGGATTCGCCGCGCATGCTCGGCCACCGCACGGCATGTCGGTGGATGTGCCGTGCCGAACCAGCAGTCTGCATCGAACTCCGGAATGCTCGCGATGGCGACCGGTTGTACCGGGAGCCCCGTGGCCTCTTTCCAAAGCCGTTCGGTGTTCCAGAATGCACGTCCCCCAGGGACGAGATGTGAGTGTCTCTCCGTCATGACGGGGCACCTTGGTTCGGTACGGCGGCGCTTTCTTCGACCAAGGCGTGAGACTCCGTGGACTGCCCTCGCCGGAGCTCCGGCGAGGGCCGCATCCACGAGGTCTGAGTGATTCGCGGGAGGGCCGGGCATCCGGCTCGCAAGCGGGATGCCTGGCCGGTCCATGCACCTACTCGGCGAGGATCTTGTTCGCACCCTCGTCCAGCGCCTTCGCGACATCGGCGGCCGGTTGGTTGTCGTTGAGCAGCTTCTGCATGTTCGGGTCGAAGACCTCCGTCCAGATCTGCTGCGTGTTCAGCGAATACACATCGCCGATCTTCGCGCTCTCCAGCGCGTCGATCACGTCGCGGTAGCCTTCCGGCAACCCGTCCGTTGCGGCGGAGGAGGCCCGCGCCGCATTCTGGACCGGAATCCAGTCCTGCTGCGCCGCCATGTCCTGCTGGAAATCGCTCGCCGACCAGCGCGCCCACTCGAACGCGCCGTCCGCGACCTTGGTGTCCTTCGCGATCACCCAGCCGCCCATGAAGTAGGGCACCACGCGCTTTCCGCCCCAGGTCGGCAGGGCGGTGACGCCCCAGTTGAACGGCAGTTCCGCGAAGCCGGAGATGCTCCAGCTGCCATCCGGCACCAGGCCGACCAGCCCGGACTGGAAGCCGGTCGTGTCGGAACTCTGCTGGGCGAGCGCCGGGCTGGGGGCGACCTTCTTGTCGTTCACCAGGCTCCGGATGAAGTCCAGCGCCTCGACGTTGGCGGCGTTCTCGAACTGGAACTTCGTCGGCTCCAGCACCTTGTCGAAGAAGGCGTCACCCTTCGCCCACGGCAGCGTCTGCAGGCCCCACCAGATGCCGAGCGCGCCGGTGCTCATGCCCCACTGCGTCACGCGGTCACCGCGGCGGATCGTCATCTTCTCGGCGGCCTCGACGACCTGGTCGTAGGTCCAGGTGTTGTCCGGGTAGGAGATGCCGGCGGCGTCGAAAAGGTCCTTGTTGTAGAAGAGCGCCATCGTCTGGAAGTTCTCGGGCACGCCGTAGAGGTTCTTGCCGTCGAAGCGCCAGGGATCGAACATCGCGGTCGGGTACTCGTCTTCCTTGAAGAGCCCCGCCTTGTCGATCAGCGGCTGCACGTCCAGCAGCAGGCCCTTCTTGTAGTGGCCGTAGGCCTGGACATCCCAGAAATAGACATCGTAGATGTCGCCGGAGGCGTAGGCGAGCTGGAGCTTCTGCCAGTACTGGTCGTAGGGCAGGAACTCGAGGTTCACCTCCACCGATCCCTGATGCGCCTCGTTGAACTTCTTCAGGCGGTCCTCGAAGTGGCCGTCGATCACCGGGCCGTTCGACCAGACGAGGGCGCGGACCTTGGTGGCATCCTGCCCGCGCACGACGGCGGGGGCGGTGAAGGCCGGGGAGGCCGCGGCGGTGGTGACGAGGGCGCCAGCCGTGGCGGCAGCTCCAGCGGCGGCACCGGTGGCGATGAGGCGACGACGATTCATGCTGATCCGGGACATGGGAATCTCCTCGGCGGTGAGGCGAGCGCGCCTCGCGGTTGCGCGTCCGCGTAGTGGGCGTGGATACGACGACGTCCATGAGTGGTCTGGCGGTCCGGGCTGCCTCCTTCATGTGGCGAATGCAATGGTGTGGTCGGTTATCCCTTGAGTCCCGTCGTGACGATGCTCTGCACGAAGTAACGTTGCGCGAAGAGGAAGACGATCAGGGACGGGATCGTCGCCATCAGGGTCATGGCCATCAGGAGGTGCATCTGCGGCCCCACGGTGTTGGAGCCGGTGAAGTAGGAGAGACCCACCGCGATCGTCTGCTTGGAGCGGTCGTTCAGGTAGATGAGGGGGCCGAAGAAGTCGTTGTAGGTGGCGAAGAAGGTGAAGACGGCCACGGTCGCCAGGGCGGGCTTGGTCAGCGGCAGCATCAGGTCCCACCAGATGCGGAAGTTGCTGGCGCCGTCCACGCGGCCCGATTCCTCCAGCTCGGTGGGGATGGAGAGATAGAACTGCCGCAGCATGAAGATGTAGAAGGGCGCGCCGAACCAGGCCGGCACGATCAGCGGCAGGAAGCTGTTCGTCCAGCCCAGCTTGCTGAAGCCGATGTAGGTCGGCACCAGCGTCACCGCGCCGGGCAGCATCATGGTGCCGAGAATGGCGAGGAAGATGAGGTCGCGGCCGGGCGCGCGCAGGCGGGCGAACCCGTAGGCGCTGAACGAGCAGGAAAAGAGGGTGCCCAGCATCACCAGGATCACGATGATGGCGGTGTTCTTCGAGAACTGGAGGAACGGCACCACCTCCCAGACGCGGCGGAAGTTCTCCCAGGCGATGGGATTGGGGATCCACTGCGGCGGGTAGAGATAGACGTTCCGCTGCGGCTTTAGCGCGGTCGAGATCATCCAGAAGAACGGCACCATGATGATGGCCGCGCCGATGGTGAGGATGACGATGGAGGCGATCTTCGTCAGCGAGCGCGCCCGGCGGTGGGAGGGTATCCGGTTCCCGGAGGACGCGGGAGCAGTCGTGGCGGTGGTCATGGGATGTGGTGCGCTCATTTGGCGTCCCCCTGGGTCTCCTGGTAGTGCACCCACATCGGCGCGGAGCGGAAGACGACCAGCGTGAGGGCCATCACGATCAGGAACATCACCCAGGCGATGGCGGAGGCATAGCCCATCTTCAGGTACTGGAAGGCGTTCTGGTAGAGATAGACGGAGAGCAGCATCGTCGAGTTGTTGGGGCCGCCCCGGGTGAGGACGAAGGCCTCCGTGAAGACCTGCAACGCCCCGATGATCCCCAGCACGAGGTTGAAGAAGGTGACGTGGGAGAGCAGCGGCAGGGTGATGTTGCGGAAGCGGTTCCACACCCCGGCGCCATCGAGTTCCGCCGCCTCGTAGAGGTCCTGCGGGATGCCCTGCAGCCCGGCGAGAAAGATCAGCATGCTGCCGCCCGCCGTCCACAGGCTGGTGAGGATCAGTGCGGGCAGCGCCCACGTCTCGTCGGCCAGCCAGGCCGGGCCGTGAATGCCGACCTTCTCCAGCAGGAGGTTGAGGATGCCGAAATCGGGGTTGAAGATCCACTTCCATAACGTCGCCACCGCCACGCCGGACATTACCGTTGGCAGGTAGAAGATCGTGCGGTAGACGGTGACGCCGCGGAACTTCTGGTTCAGGAGCAGGGCGAGGAAGAGCGCCAGCCCCAGCACCAGCGGCACGCTGAAGATGGAGTAGGTGACCGTCACCCGCAGCGACTTCCAGAAGATCGGGTCCTGCAGCAGGGTGCGGTAGTTCTCGAGTCCCACCCATTTCGCCGGACTCAGCATGTCGTAGTCGGTCATGCTGAAGTAGAGCGAGGCGACCATCGGGCCGATGTAGAAGATCAGCAGTCCCAGCACGGCTGGCAGGATGAAGATGTAGCAATCCAGCATCTCCCGCCGCCGGATGGTCATGCCGCGTCGTTTCGGCTCGATGAAGGGTTGCGCGCCCAGGGCGGACCGAGGCGTCGATGTGGAGGCAGGGGCGCTCATGGCTGGGGTTCCTCCGAGGGAGGGGCGGCGATGGGTCGAAGCAGCGCGGGTGGGCACCCGAGCCGGACGGAGAGCGCCTGTGCGCCCTCCAGCAGCGTCCGGTGCAGCATCGGCACACGGTCTGGCGTGAAGCGGGGCGAGGGGACGGAGACGCTCATGGCGGCGACCACCTTGCCGCTGGCGTCGCGCACCGGGGCGGCGATGCAGCGCAGGCCGACGGTCGATTCGCCGTCGTCGGTGGCGAAATCCTGCTCGCGGATGCGGCCCAGCAGGCGGAAGAACGCCGCCCGGTCGGTGATCGTCGTTGCCGTGAGGCGGGGCAGCGGCTCGTTCGGCGGGAAGAGCCGGTCCAGCTCATCGGGCGAGAGGCTGGCGAGCAGCATCTTGCCGACGCCGGTGCCGTGCGCCGGGATCATCCGGCCCACGGCCGAGACCATCCGCATCTGGCCGCCCCCTTCCTCCTTGGCGATGTAGAGCACATTCGCGCCCCGCAGGACCGCCAGGTGCACGGTCTCGTCCATCGCGCGGGAGACGGTGCGCACCACCTCCTGCCCCTCGCGGCCAAGGTCGGCCCGGTCCAGGTAGGCCTGGCCGAGCGTGGCGACCTTCGGACCGAGCTGGTAGTGACTGGCCGCGCCGTTGGTCGCGACGACATACCCGCGTGCGGACATGGTGCGCAGGAGGTTGAGCGTGCTGCTCTTCGGCCAGCCGAGTTCGGAGCACACCTCGGCCAGCGTCATCCCGTCCGGGGTGCGGGCGAAGAATTCCAGCAGGTCGAGCACGCGGTCGGCCGATTTCACGACCGGTCCGGCCGGCGATGTGGGTATCAGGTGGTCGTTCATGTATGTGACCCTCGTCCCTGTATGTGAACGCAGGTAGCGTAGCGGGCGGCTCTCGGCGGTGTCAAGGCGCTCGCGTGGAGGCCGGTGCCGATCGTGAGGTGGGAATCCGGCCGTCCGGAGGATTGACAGGGCCGGCAGATCCCGATAACCTACAACCAATTGGTTGTAGGTTATCGCTGGAACGAGGCGCGAACGGGTGAGGCAGGGCAGGAAGGAGGCTGAGGTGGACAATCCGCATGCCGGGCCCACGCTCAACGACAGCGAGGTCGATGCGCTGGTCCATGCCCTTTCCGATGCCACCCGGCGCGACATCCTCCGGCGTTGCCTCGACCAGGAACCGTCCGTCTCCCGGCTCGCCGCCATCTATCCGGTCAGCCTCACCGCCATCCAGAAACATGTGCGGGTGCTGGAGGAGGCCGGACTGGTGGAACGCCGGAAGCATGGCCGGGAGCAACGCGTGCACACCCGGCACGAGGGCATCGCCCAGGCGCGGCAGGCGTTGGATACGCTCGAGGCGACCTGGAAAGAACGCATCCAGCGTATGGAGTCCGTGCTGGACGATCTGGTGGGGAACCACGAACCGACAGGAGACGATCATGGCCTTGACGGGCATTGAGAAGGACTACGACACCCTGAGCCTGCGCCTCACCGCGGAGTTCGCCGCGCCAGTGGAGGCTGTCTGGCAGCTGTGGGCCGACCCCCGCAAGCTGGAGCGCTGGTGGGGGCCGCCGCAGTGGCCCGCGACCTTCGTGCAGCACGAACTCGCGCCCGGCGGATCGATGGCCTACTACATGACCGGCCCGGACGGCACGAAGGCTGGCGGCTGGTGGCGCGTGGAGAGCGTCGATCCGCCGACCGCCATCGCCTTCACCGACGGGTTCGCCGATGCGGATGGCAACCCCATCGACACCCTGCCCGAGACGCAAACGCGGTTGCAGCTCTCCTCGGAGAATGGCAGGACGGTGATGACGCTCAGCAGCCGGTTCGCCTCCCGCGAAGCGATGGACACCCAGCTCTCGATGGGGCTGGAGGAAGGGATCTCGGCGGCGGTCGGCCAGATGGATGCGCTGCTTCAGGATCGGTAACGGTGCGGATGGTGTTGGCGTGACGGGCGATCCGTCCAGGGCCCCGGAAAGGACGAGGCATGACGCGGAAGCTGGTGGTGCAGACCTTCCTTACCCTCGATGGGGTGATGCAGGCGCCGGGTGGCCCCGACGAGGACCCGAGCGGAGGGTTTCCGTATGGCGGGTGGTCGGTCACCTCCTGGGACGACCGCATGGCGGAGATGATGGCCGCCAGGACGAGTGCGCCATTCGCGATGGTGCTCGGCCGCAAGACGTACGACATCATGGCCGCGTACTGGCCGCATGCCGGTGAGGCCGAGGGCGGTCCCATCTTCAACGATGCCCCGAAGTACCTTGCCTCGCGGTCGCCGCACGCCCTTTCGTGGCAGAACTCCGCGCAGCTGGAAGGCGACGCCGCGGAGGCGCTGGCCGCCCTGAAGCAGGAGGACGGCCCGGAACTCCAGATCCACGGCAGCTGGGACCTGATCCAGAGCCTGTTGCCAACCGGCCTCATCGACGAATTCCGCCTGTGGGTCTTTCCGGTCGTGCTGGGCCAGGGCAAGCGCCTCTTTGGCGGGGCGATTCCCGCGCA